>NZ_JAAAHR010000212.1:0-15189 GCF_009908215.1 Nonomuraea sp. K271
TCGACGTCCTGATCCGCTGGCCCCACACCGGCCCCGACGGCGAACGGCTGACGCAGCGCGAAGCCATGGAGCTCAAGGTCTGGCGAGCCGGCAAGGACGACCCCCTGCCCGAGGGTCTCGCCCAGCTCGACCGCCACCTCGACGGCTCACCCTCACCACCGGCGTCCTGGTCGTCTTCGACCGGCGCCCCGAAGCCCCACCATGGAAGGACCGCGGCGGTTTCGAGGAAGCGACCACCCCGTCCGGCCGCCGCATCACCATACTGCGCGCGTGACGAAGGCCGGTGGCGGGAGGGTCAACCGGTGAACGCCCCCGCCAACAGGTCGTCGAACCGCTGCGGGTTCCCGGCGGGGCGGTCGAGCCCGCGCAGGGGACCATGGTCCACGAGGTGGGCCTCGGCGTACAGGCGGGCCACGAGCGCCTTGCGGCCGTCGTCGAGCCCCCAGCGGGCCTGGTCCTCCAGCAGCGCGGCGGCGTAGACGTCGGCCATGAACTGCGCCAGCGGGTAGAGCCGCTCCTCCGCCGCGTCCCGGTCCAGTGCGTGCCACGTCTCGATGGCCTTGGCCAGGTCGTCGATGCGGCCGCCGACCAGGCCGGAGGTGGCCAGGGAGCGCAGCCGGTCGAGGAAGGGCAGGTGCGCCTGTTCCTTGAGCATGGCCCGCCGTACGTCCAGGCAGAGAATGTTGTCGCCCCCCTCCCAGATCGGGTTGACCTGCGCGTCGCGCAGCAGTCTGGCGACCGGCCACTGCTCGATGTAGCCGTTGCCGCCGTGCACCTCGATCGCGTCGCCGGCGGCGGTGACGCCCAAGCGGGCGGCGCGCAGCTTGACCAGGGCGGGGGCGAGACGGAGCCGGGGGCTGACGTGCGCGTCGAACACCATCGCCTGCGCCGCCTCGACCTCGACGATCAGCTCGGTCAGCTTGCGGCGCATCAGCGGCTGCTCGATGAGCGGCCGCCCGAACGCCTCACGCGCCCTGGCGTAGCAGATGGACTCGACCAGCGCCCGCCTGGCCACGCCGAGGCCCATCATGGCCACCCCGAGCCTGGAGGCGTTGGTGAGCTTCATCATGGTGCCGATCCCCGAGCCGGCGCCCGGCTCGGATCCGGCCAGCAGGAACGCCTCCGCCTCGGTGAGCTCGACCTCGGCCGAGGCGACGGACCTGGTGCCGAGCTTGTCCTTGAGCCGCCGGATGCGCACGCCGTTGCGCGTGCCGTCGCGCCGCTCCCACAACACCAGGAAGGGCGCCACGTCGCCCTCGGGCAGCCGGGCGAGCACGACGAACGCGGATCCGTTGGCGTTGGAGGCGAACCACTTGAGCCCGGACAGACTCCACGCGTCGCCGGTGGGGACGGCGGCGGCTTCGAGAGCGGCCAGGTCGGAGCCGCCCGTGCGTTCGGTGAACATCTGAGCGGCCTCGCCGGAGTAGAACCCGTTGGCGAAGATCTCCCGCACTTTTTCGCGTACGTCCTCGGGCGCGTACTTCTCGGCCAGAGAGACCACCATGTCGCCACCCGTGCCGAGCGCGCAGCCCATCCCGATGTCGGCCTGGTCGAGCAGGTACGTCCACGCCGCGGCGAGCGCGGACGGATCGGCCCCGTGCGCCCGCGCCTCCTCGGCGAACGACGGCGCGGTGAAGTTGTCCTCCACGAGCGCCTGCCTGGCGGTCAGGAACGACGGGGGCATGATGACCTGGCTGACGTCCCTTCCCCACTTGTCGTACTTCTCCAGCCGCGGCGGGTTGCGGTCGGTCTCCTCCGCGCATTCGGCGACGAGCCCGCCCATCAGCGCTCCGAGCCGGCCGAGGTGCGGCTCCGCCCAGACGTAGCCGTCGCCCAGGTGGCGCCGCATGAGCAGGCGGAGCGTGGGGTCGCAGGCCCACCAGTTGCGCCCGGCGGCGCCCTGGTAGCGCTCGGTGGCGTAGCGGTCGCTGCCGTCGAACGGCTCGGTGAGATAGCGCCTCATACCCGGAGTGTTACATATACTCGACACGCGATGGAAGAGCGTAACACTCTGAGCGCCAGGTCGGCCGTGCTGAGCGCGCTGCTGGGCAGCCACCCGCCCCGCCTGCCGGCCCGCCACCTGGTGCGCATCGGCGCGCTGTTCGGCATCGCCGAGGGCACGGTGCGAGTGGCGCTGTCGCGCATGGTCGCGGCCGGCGACCTCGTACAGGAGGACGGCTTCTACACGCTGTCGCAGCGGCTGGTCGAGCGCCAGGCCAGGCAGGACGAGAGCCGCGACCCGCACACCAGGCCGTGGGACGGCACGTGGGAGGTGGCCGTCGTCACCGCCGAGCGGCGCGCTCCCGCCGACCGGGCGGCCCTCCGGCACACGATGACCGCGCTGCGCCTGGCCGAGCTGCGCGAAGGCACCTGGCTACGGCCGGCCAACCTGGTGCGCGGCGCGTGGCCGGAGATCGTCACGGCGCAGTGCACGCTGATCGACGGCCGGCCGCACGACGACCCCACTCCCCTGCTGTGGGACCTGGACGGCTGGGCGGCCGAGGCTCGCCGGCTGGAGCGCGCGCTGGACCACGCCTTCGACCACGCGGACGGCCTGGCCGAGGGGTTCGTCGTGTCGGCCGCGGTGCTGCGCCACCTGATGGCCGACCCGCTGCTGCCGGACGAGCTTCTGCCGCCCGGCTGGCCGGGCGCGGAACTGCGGGTCCGCTACGACGCCTTCGACCGCCGTTACCGCGAGGTGCTGACCCGGCACCTCAGCGACTGACCCGCTCGGCCGACACCGAAGCGGTCGCCCTCTGATCTGGGCCCGCGCACTGGGAAACGGCAGAGAACGAGCGACATACCGCGCGCCCGACCTCCAGCTTCCCTTCCCCTGCGGACAGAAGTGGCAGCTGAACACCTGGGCGCACGCCCCCGCACTCGACATGGTGAAGGAGCCTGACCAGCGCGGCACCGAGGGTGCCACCCTGATCGCCCCGGCCGCGGGGAGGGTGAACCACGGCCCGACCTCCAACGGACACCCGCACCTGCACTTCGAGCTCGGCTACGACTCCAACGGCGATGGGTCGGCCTCGTGGGGGTACAAGGGCTCCGAACGGGTCAAACCGATGATCAACGGCGTCACCTACGGCCAGGCCAACGGCCGGGAGTGGAACAACGTCGAGAGCCACAACTGCCCCGAGCCTTCACCCGAGGGCGTCGCATCGATTTACGGCGTCACGCCGGAGGGACGGCTGACCTACACCGCCATCGACGCGGCCACCGGACGCCGCACCCACGGCGCCGTGCACTCCACCGCCGGCCTCGGCTTCACCCCCAAAGCCATGGCCACACTCAACTTCAACACCCTCCTCGTCACCGAAGACAACGACCCAGGAGGCAAGCTCTACCGCGTCGACATCCGCACCAACCGCGACACCCTCACCTTCGACCCACCCGTCTACCTCGCCAGCGGCTACACCCACGACCTCCTCGCCTACGACGGCAAGAACCACCTGTACGGCATCGCCAACGGAACCCTCCGCCGCTACACCATCACCGCCAGCAAACCCACCAAAGCCTCCATCACCGGCAACACCGCTCATCGGCGAAGGCTTCACCCTCAAAACCCTCACCACCACCGCACCCGACTGGCTCCTCGGCACCACCACCCAAGGCGAACTCATCTCCTACCAGATCCGCGGCGCCGGCAACTGGAAACGCCACCAACTACGCGACACCACCTGGCAGGTCTTCGACCACCTCCTGTCCCCCGGCGCAGGCGTCTACTACGGCCACCACCGCGACAACTCCATGCACTGCTACCACGACAGGGACCCCCACGACGGCCGAGACGACGACCTCAGCAAACAGACCACCGTCGACACCAAAGGCTGGAGCCAGACCCTCCTGTCAGCCCAACCCGCCACCGTGACCTGAGAGCGCACGGGCCCGGAGGGTGAGGCCGTCTCCGCCCTCCTGGCCCGCATCCCCTCAGAGATCGACCCCCAAGATCACCCGCTTGTCCGGGTACTCGGTGACGCTCCACAGTTTGCCGTCCTGCACGGTCAGGTCCTCGGGCCCGATCGGGAACGGCCTGGTCTGCGACGTGTCGCCCGCGTGGACGATCAACTTGCCGTTCCTGGTGGAGCCGGCCGACTGGCTGAGGTACCACGTGCCGCCCGACGACAGCGCTCCCTGGATCTTGGGCTGCCCCATCACGAACGCGTCCTGCGGCTCGCCGCCCGCCATGTTCAGGGGCCAGCGCGCGACCCAGCCGCCTGGGTCGTCGCCCCGGAACTCGCCGGTGATCAGCAGCGGCGTGGCGCCGCTGCGGTCGACCGACACGAACGAGAACCGCGGCCCGGCCGTGGCGACCTGCCACAGGTCGGTCTGCGGGATCACGTAGCGGTAGCCGAAGGCGTGCAGCCTGCCGTCGTGCCGCCCCACCCGTTCGGGGTCGCCCAGGTCGTTCTGGGCGGTGCTCAGGTCGAGGAGGTTGCGCAGGTCGAAGACCCGCAGCCCTCTGACGGTGTCGGCGACGTAGAGCAGGTCGCCGTGGCAGGCGATACCGCCCGCGTGGATGTCGATCGGCCCGTACGAGCCGTCGGGCTTGGCCGCGACCAGCAGCGCGTGCCGGTACTTCAGCGTCTGCGGGCTCAGGAAGCTGACCCTGATGCCCCGCTCGCCGGCCTCCGGCCGGAAGTACCAGCTGACGACGAACACCGGCACCCCGAGGGTGCCGGAATCCTCCCCACCGGTCAGGCCCTGGGGATACCAGTCGGCGGTGCGCTGGTCGCCGGTGTCGAAGGCATACCACTCGGCCGGCTTCGGCTGCATCGACCCGAGCGCGCCCGCCGCGCCCTTGCGTACGGCTGTCCTGTTCGCCTCGTTCAGCACCGCCTGGACGGAGGCGCCGCCGATCTCTCCCGCCAGTTTGGCCGCCCCTTCGGCCAGGTCTCCGGTCGCTTGCGACAAGGCATAGGGGGCCTTATCGGTAGGAACCATCCCCTTTGCCGCCATATCTCCCTCACTTTCCCGTCCCTTGACTGGGTTTGACGGAACAGAGAGGGCATCGGTTGCGCTTATTCCCACAAATGCACCGGCAATCCCGAAAGTGCCAGCTCGCGGTAGCGGCGCACGAGCCGCTCCCGATCGCCTCCGAAGCGCGCGAGCGTCTCGCGCTGCCACACCGAGCCCGTACGCCGCAGCCGGGTCCGCTGCTCGATGACGCCCAGCGCCCGGTCGGCGTCGTGCGCCGCCACCCCGGCCCCGAGCAGCCCCTCCCGCGCCTCGGGCAGCAGCGCGAGCACCAGCTCGCCCGCCTCGAACTCGGCGTCGCCGCCCGGCCACGACAACTTGGCGTCCAGGCCGTGCATGGCCGCGCGGTAGAAGTTCTGGTACGCCTGCGCGAAGCGGTAGCCGGTCAGGTCGCGCTCGGCCTGCGACAACGTCAAACCCAGGAGGAAGGCCGTGTTCGCGGCCATGTCCGCGCACGAGGGACCCGCGGGCAGCGCGCGCATCTCGATCCGCAGGTGGCCGCTGTCGGCCGGGTCGTAGACGGGCCGGTTCCACTGCCAGATCGTGCCCTGGTGCAGCCGGAGCTCGGGCACCTCGTGCGGGCGGGGATCCTCGGTGAGGTCGGGCACGATCGGCTCGTAGTCGCGTACGTACCGTTCGAACAGCTCGTGCGCGCCCTCGTGCACCCAGTCCGAGCCGAACGTGACCCGCCCGTCCCTGCGCCCGAGCCGCGCCACGTCCCGGTCGTCGGCGGCCTCCTCCATCAGCGCGATGCGGGTCTCCTCCCACAGGTCCCGCCCCAGGAAGAACGGCGAGTTGCCGCAGACGGCCAGCACCGGCCCGATGGCGAGCTGGGCGGCGTTGAACAGCCGGCCGAACCGCTCGGGCGGTGTGCGGATGTGCACCTGCCACGAGGTGTTGGCCGCCTCGAGGATCACGTCCTCCACCGACAGCTCCAGGTCCTCGATCTTGACGAGGAACGGTTCGAGCCGCAGCCGGCGAAAGCCCCTGCTCATGGCGCGGTAGCGGTTCTGGTCGCTCATCGCGCCCACCGTGAAGTCGTCGGCGCTGAGCGTGGGCAGGATGCCGATGGGCAGGGCGCCGCCGCCCTCGACGGCGCCGTCCACCTTGCCGATGGTCTCCTGGACCTCGGCGCTCAACGTCTCGAACGGCGTGCCCGCCAGTGGCGTGGGGGTGAGGTTCACCTCGAGGTTGAAGCGGCCGAGCTCCAGCACGACCCGCTCGTCGCCGAGCGCCTCCCGCACCTCGCTGTTGCGCGGCAGGGGCCTGCCCTGCTCGTCGATGAGGAACAGTTCGAGCTCCGCCCCGATCGTGGCGGGGCCCTGCCCGAAGCCGGGGGTGGCGAGCAACTCGCGGAGCACGCCCACCTGCTCCTGGAGACGTTCACCGAAGCTGACGTACTCCGCTTCGGTGAAGCGTTCCTTGTCCAGATCTCGTCCCATCTCCCCTAACTGTCCCCGTCCTCATGGTTGACACCTCACCCGGGCAGGACACCGTCGTCCCGCTGGTAGGAGCCCGTATGCCCGCCGGCGCCGAGCGTCGCGAGCCGTACGGCGATCACCGCTCCTCCGCGCCGGCGGTGCGGTGGCCGCTGCTCCATGTGAGGCCGGTGGCGCAGGAGCCCCGGGCCTTGCGCGAGCTGCGGGAGTTCACCCTAAGCTCATGAGATGAGAGCGGTTGCCTTTGACATCTTCGGTGGCGAGCTCGACGTCCGCGAGCTGCCCGACCCGTCGCCCGCCCCGCACGGGGCGGTGATCAAAGTCGAGGCGACGGGGTTGTGCCGCTCCGACTGGCACGCCTGGCAGGGCCATGACCCCGACATCACGGCCCTTCCCCACGTGCCGGGACACGAGCTGGCGGGCGTGGTGGAGGCGGTCGGCTCCGACGTGCGCGGCTGGCGGCCGGGCGCGCGGGTGACCCTCCCGTTCGTGTGCGCGTGCGGGTCCTGCGCGACCTGCGTCACCGGCGACCAGCAGGTGTGCGAGCGGCAGACGCAGCCGGGCTTCACCCATTGGGGTTCGTACGCCGAGTTCGTGGCCGTCCACCACGCCGACGTCAACCTCGTCGCGGTGCCCGAGGACATGGCGTACGTCACCGCCGCGGGGCTGGGCTGCCGCTTCGCCACCGCCTTCAGGGCCGTGGCGCAGGTCGGCGAGGTGCGTCCCGGCGAGTGGGTGGCGGTGCACGGATGCGGCGGCGTGGGGTTGTCGGCCGTGATGATCGCGACGGCGGCCGGGGCGCGCGTGGTGGCCGTGGACATCAGCACCGACGCGCTGCACCTGGCCGAGCAGGCGGGCGCGACGCACTTCGTCAACGGCTCGGCCGGCGACGCGGCGGCCCAGGTCAGGGAGCTGACGAGGGGCGGCGCCCACCTGTCCGTCGACGCGCTGGGCAGCCCCCGGACGTGCGTCGCCTCGGTCGAGAGCCTGCGCAGGCGGGGCAGGCACGTACAGGTGGGGCTGTTGCCTGGCGCGCCGACGCCCGTGCCGATGGACCGCGTGATCGGCCACGAGCTACGGCTGCTCGGCAGTCACGGCATGGCCGCGCACGCCTACCCGCCGATGCTGGAGCTGATCAGGGCCGGCGTCCTCCATCCCGACCAGCTGATCACGCGCACGATCGGGCTGGGCGACGCCGGCAAGGCGCTGGCCTCGATCGGCTCGGTGCCGGGCGTCACGATGATCGTTCCCCGGGCGCCGCACGGCGGGTCCTGAGCGCCCGTTCCCCGAACCCGGGTCATAGGGTTACTTCATGGACTACGCACGACTTGGCAACACGGGCTTGAAGGTGTCGCGGATCTGCCTCGGCATGATGAGCTACGGCGATCCGGCCCGCCAGGAGTGGGCGCTGCCGCTGTCGGAGGCCGAACCGGTGATCCGCAGGGCCGCCGAGGCGGGGGTCGATTTCTTCGACACCGCCGACGTCTACAGCAAGGGCGAGAGCGAGGTCGTGACCGGCGACGCGCTGCGCGCCATCTTCCCGCGGCGCGAGGACTACGTGCTGGCCACCAAGGTTTTCTTCCCCATGGGCAAGGGCGCCAACGACCGCGGCCTGTCGCGCAAGCACATCCACGCCGCCATCGACGCCTCGCTCTCCCGCCTCGGCACCGACTACGTCGACCTCTACCAGATCCACCGGTGGGACGACGAGACACCCATCGAGGAGACCATGGAGGCGCTGCACGACGTGGTCAAGGCGGGCAAGGCGCGCTACATCGGCGCCTCGTCCATGTGGGCCTGGCAGTTCGCCAAGGCGCAGCACGTGGCCGAGGCGCACGGCTGGACGAAGTTCGTCTCGATGCAGCCGCACTACAACCTCCTCTACCGCGAGGAGGAGCGCGAGATGTTGCCGCTCTGCGCCGACCAGGGCGTGGGGGTCATCCCGTGGAGCCCGCTGGCGCGCGGCGTGCTCGCCAGGGCGGGTTCCGACGCCACGACCACCAGGACGGGATCCGACGCGCGCATCGACTACCTGTACGACCCCGAGAACGACAAGCTCGTCATCGACCGGGTGGCGCAGGTGGCGCGCGACCGCGGCCTGCCGCCCGCCCAGGTGGCCCTGGCGTGGTTGCTGCACCAGCCTGCCGTGACCGCGCCGATCGTGGGCGCCACGAAGGACCGGCACGTCGACGACGCGGTGGCCGCGGTGTCGGTGACGTTGTCGGCCGACGAGCTGGACTTTCTCGCGGCCCCGTACCGGCCGCGTGAGGTGCGCTTCTGACGGGCGAGTTTGTCGGCCCGGGATCCTAAGGTGGTCCCATGCGGGCGAATGAGGAGGCAGCGGCGGCGCTGCAGGAATACGCGGAGCTGTTCGCGCTCTGCGGCGGCGACGCCTTCCGGGTGCGGAGCTACCAGAAGGCGGCCAAGGCGATCGCGGGGTTCCCCGAGGACATCTCGGTCGCCGACGTGCGCGCCGTCCCGGGCGTGGGCGAGGCGATCGCCAGGAAGATGGAGGAGTTCCTGCGGCGCGGGAGCTTCCGGCAGCTCGACGAGCTGCGCGGCCGGGTGCCCGAGGGCGTGCGCCGGCTGACCCGGGTGCCGACGCTGGGGCCGAAGACGGCCATCATGTTGTTCGAGGACTTCGGCATCGACTCCCCCGGGGCGCTGAGCGAGTCGATCACCGCCGGCCGCCTCGACGGCGTCAAGGGGCTCGGCCCCAAGACGCTGGCCAACCTCCTCAAGGGTGTCGAGCAGCTGGAGCAGTCGGGCCGCCGGGTGCACATCGGCGTCGCCATGTCGCTGGCCGAGCAGGTGACGGCCTCGCTGGAGGCCGAGCGCATCGCCTACGCGGGCTCGTTGCGGCGGATGAAGGACACGATCGGCGACATCGACATCCTCGCCGTCGCGCCCGAGTCCATCATGGCCGTCTTCCGCGCCCAGCCCTACGTCGCCGAGGTGATCGCGGCGGGCGACAAGAAGACCTCGGTCCGCACGACGTCCGGGGTCCAGGTCGACCTGCGCGTGGTGCCCGCCGGATCGTGGGGCGCGGCGATGCAGTACTTCACCGGCTCCAAGGAGCACAACGTCGCCATCAGGGAGATGGCGGTGAAGAAGGGCTGGAAGCTGTCCGAATACGGGCTGTTCGACGGCGACCGGGTGATCGCCGCCGCGTCCGAGGAGGAGATCTACGACGCGCTCGGCATGCAGTTCGTGCCACCGCCGCTGCGGGAGGACGGCGGTGAGGTCAAGGCGGCGCTGCGTGGCGAGTTGCCCGTCCTGGTCGAGCTGGCCGACCTCAAGGGCGACCTGCACACCCACACCGACCTGACCGACGGCATCGCCTCGCTGGAGGACATGGTGGCGGCCGGCCGCGCCCGCGGCTACTCCTACTACGCGGTCACCGACCACGCTCCCGACCTGGTGATGCAGCGGATGACCCTGGACAAGGCGCTCAAGCAGCGCGGCGAGCTGGCCGAGCTGCAGCAGAGACATCCCGGCATGCGGCTGTTGCACGGCACCGAGCTCAACATCGCGCCCGACGGGTCGGTCGACTGGCCGGCGGAGGTCCTGCGCGAGTTCGACGTGTGCGTCGCCTCGGTGCACTCCCACTTCGGGATGCCGCGCGACGAGATGACGCGCCGCTTCATCGCCGCCTGCGAGAATCCGTACGTCGACATCATCGGCCACCCCACGACCAGGAAGATCGGCAAGCGCCCGCCCGTCGACGCCGACTGGGACACCGTCTTCCGCGCGGCCGCCCGCACGGGCACCGCCATGGAGATCGACTCCTACCCCGACAGGTCCGACCTGCCGGCCGACCTGGTGCGGCTGGCCAGGCACCACGGGGTCAAGTTCTCCATCGCCAGCGACTCGCACGCGATCCCCCACCTCGCCCACCAGCGGTTCGGGGTGGGGATCGCGCAGCGGGCCTGGCTGACCACCGACGACGTCATCAACACCTGGCCCCTCGACCGCCTCCTGGCCTTCCTGGGCCGCTGACTGCTCGTCGAGGGGTCAGGCCGGGTTCTCGTCGTCATCGGCTCCTCCAGGCCGGTGAACCGCGCCGATACCGCGAACCCGTCATGGTCGTTCATCGCCTCCTGCCGAAACGGCGAGGAAACGCCCGCTCCCTTACAAAGAGGGTTTCGAACGGTCGCCGCAGCCCCTCAAGGTCCCTGCCGGTCGTTCCGGGACATCCCCTCGGAGGAAGGATCATCGATGATTCGCGCTCTATCGGTCCGCGTGGCCGGGCTGGCCTGCGCCGTGCTTACGCTGGGCGTCGCCTCGGCGCCCGCCACCGCCGCCGCGTCAGGGCCGAGGCCCAAGCTGGGGGACGTTCAACAGGCGATGCGGTCCCTTGCCGGGACCACCGGCGTCGTCGGGGCCATCGGGGAGGTGTACGTCGACGGGAAGCGCCTCGGCAAGGGCTCGGCCGGCTCGCGTTTGATCGACGGCAAGGGAGGCCGGATCCCCAGCGACTCCCGCTACCGGATCGGGTCGCAGACGAAGCGGCTGACGGCGGTCGTGGTGCTCCAGCTGGTCAAGGAGGGCAAAATAGACCTGGAGGACAAGCTGGCCGACCTCTTGCCGGAGGTCGCCGAACAGGACGCCGTGGCACGGGCCGGCGAGATCACCGTACGCCAGCTGCTCCGGCACACCTCGGGCATCCCCAACTGGTTCGACGCCAAGCTGGTCGATCTCTACGACTTCACGACCTACTACCCGCCGCTCGACCTGGTGAAGATGTCACGCGATCAGCCTCGCACCGGAGAGCCGGGAGCGAAGTATCACTACTCCAACACCAACTACACGCTCCTCGGTTTGATCATCGAGAAGGTGGCGGGCCGATCGCTGGCCGCCGAGTTCGCCCGCCGGCTGTTCGGACCGCTCGGAATGAGCCGTTCGTATCTGCCGGCCAGGCCGCCCCAGGGCATCAAGGGCCCGCACGGGCACGGGTACCACACCGACCCCCAGGGCAGGCTGCGCGACATGCACCGGCTCAACGCGAGCTACGGGAACGCCGCCGGAGGGGTGATCTCCACCGCGCGCGACATCACCAGGTTCCACCGCGCCTTCGTCCAGGGCAAGCTGCTGCCTCCTGCCCTGCAACGCGTGATCACCGACCCACAGGAGGGGCAGCCCACCCAGCCTCCCAGCGAACGCCTGTGCGGCGGCGACCCGGCGTTCGAGGTGCCGTCGGGCGGCACGGCGGGCTTCATCGCCACCACCTTCACGTCCTCGGACGGCCGGCTCCAGTTCGCCGTGTCCACCACGACGAGCGTCGGTTCACCGCTCACGATCAGCCAGGCCATCAACAAGGCGGCCGAGACAGTGCTCTGCCCGGACAAGTGACCGGGCGATGAAAGAACGCCCGGGGCGCGGGAATCGTGCTCCGGGCCGCACGTCTTCGACATGCGCTCTCGCAGATGGGGGCAGGAATGACGCCTGGGACATACCTGTGGAACGTTCCCTGACCGGTCGGACACGGATTGCGACAAGGAGGCCTGCCACGATTAAATGCTTTCCAGGTAGGAAATACCTAGTGCTGGAGGTGACGTCCATGAAGCAGGCCACGGCGGCGATCGTGAAGCCGCTGCCCGACCACCTGTTCCGGGTGCGCGGCGAGAGCGCCGAGATGAAATGGCAAGCCATGTCCGGGGTGGGCTACCACACCCCCAACGACCGGTTCTTCGTGCGCAACCACACCTCCACGCCGCTCATCGACGCGACGACCTGGCGGCTGCGGGTCCACGGCGCGGGGGTCCGATGGCCGCGCGAGTTCGGCTACGACGAGGTGCGGGCCATGCCGTCGCGGACGTTCGACGTGGCGATCGAGTGCGCGGGCAACGGCCGGCGGTTCTACGGCACGCAGCAGGACGACGCCGCTCCGGGCACCCAGTGGGGGCTGGGCGCGATCGGGGTGGCGCGCTGGCGGGGCGTGCTGCTGAAAGACCTGCTCGGAGAGGCGGGCGTGCGCCCCGAGGCGGTGGACGTGCTGCCCACCGGCCTCGACGCCCCGTTCGAGGACTACGGGCACGTACGCCGCCCGCTGCCGATCGGCAAGGCCATGGACGACGCCCTCGTCGCCTACGAGATGAACGGCGTGCCGCTTCCCGCCGACCACGGCTTCCCCGCGCGGCTGGTGGTGCCGGGATGGGTGGGCGTGGCCTCCATCAAGTGGCTGGGCGACATCGAGGTCGCGACGAGCGAGCTCCGGACACCGTGGAACACGGTCTTCTATCCCGAGGTCACGACCAACCCGGCCAAGAGCGCTTTCGAGCTCGCCTGGAACGCCCGCCTCCCCGTCGGCGGGCAGCACATCCTGCACGGGCGCTCGTGGTCGGGGCGGGGGCGGATCGCCCGGGTCGAGGTCAGCCTCGACGGCGGGGCGAGCTGGCGCGAGGCCGAGCACCACGGCCGGCACCTGGTCAGCGCCTGGCTGCCGTGGCACATAGCGTGGGCGCCCCGGCGCACGGGGCCTCACGTGCTCATGGCGCGAGCCACCGACGCGAGCGGCGTCGCCCAGCCCCTGGCCACGCCGCGCCACCCCTTCGGCTACCACTTCGACGCCGTGGTCCGCCATCCCGTCGATGTGGTCACCGGCTGACGCGTCAGTACAGCAAGCGGAAAACGTTATGTCCTAACGCCCGGGCAACACATACAGGGGAATTCCAGACAAGCGCCGGATATGTGCGATACCTGGGGATACGCCCACCGTCTGTCGGGGTGAGCGGGTCGGCGGCGGTCCTCGCGAAAAAGCCTTTGGGGAACCCCCTCAGGCTGAGCGCCGCACTGCGTGCCTGCGGCCCGCCGGACTCGCCGTAGACCTCGTACAACACCCTTGAGGGGTGCGCCTTCACGCGCCACAACCTTGAGGCAGTGATGTAGCGTATGAGACATGAATGTCTCATACGCTGGTGGTGCCTGATGGCGATGAGCCGTGGACAGATCATGAGTGCGGCGATGCAGCACCTCAACGAGAATCCGCTCGCCTCCATGGCCCAGCTCGCCGAGGCGGCGGGGATCAGCAGGGCCACGCTGCACCGGCAGTTCAGCAGCCGCGAGGAGCTGATGCTCGCCCTCGGCCATCGTGCGCACGAGCAGTGGGAGCAGGTCCAGGAGAGCAGCGGCATGCTCGGCGCGACCTCCTCCGGTGACCCCGCGCTGATCGGCAAGGCGCTGGACGCCATGCTGGCCGGGTTGATCGAGGTGGCCGACGCGTACGGGTTCGGCCTGACCGACTACGCCATGCTGGTCGATCCCGAGCTGATGCGCCGTTCCGACGAGCTGGAGGAGCGCGAGGTCGCCTTCTACGCCGCCGCGCAGCGGGCGGGGCTGCTCCGCGCCGACCTGCCCGCACGGTGGATCAGCAGCACCGTGTACGGCCTGCTCGTGACCGTGCGCGAGAGCCTGCGCCGCGGCGACGTCGCGCGCCGGGACGTGCCCCGGCTGCTGCGGTCCACGTTCATGCACGGCGTGGCGCGGCGGGAGGAGTCATGACGGCCGGCGCGGCGCCGGTCTCCGCCACCAGGCGGTGGCTGGGCCTGGCCGTGCTCTCGGCCAGCGTGCTGCTGGTGGTCATGGACATGACGGTGCTGAACGTCGCGCTCCCGGCGATGTCCGCTGACCTGCGGCCGGGCTCGATCGAGCTGCTGTGGATGGTGGACGCGTACGCGCTGGTGCTCTCGGGGCTGCTGGTCACGGTGAGCGCGCTCGGTGACCGGTGGGGGCGCAGGCGCATGTTGCTGGCCGGGTTCGCGGTGTTCGGGCTGGCCTCGCTGGCGGTGCTGGCGGCCGGCAGCCCGCTGCAGGTGATCGCCGTACGGGCGCTGCTCGGGGTGGGCGGCGCGATGATCATGCCGTCGACGTTGTCGATGATCCGCACCACGTTCACCGAGCCGGCGGAGCGTGCCAGGGCGCTCGGCGTCTGGGCGGCGATGGCCGCCGTCGGGGCGGCGCTGGGGCCGATCCTGGCCGGGCTGCTGCTGGAGCACTTCAGCTGGCACTCGGCGTTCCTCGTGAACGTGCCCGTCATGGCGGTCGCGATCGTGGCCGGGCTGTTGCTGCTGCCGGAGTCCAGGAACCCGGCGCCCGGCCGGTGGGACGCGATCGCGACGGTGTTGTCGGTGGCGGGCATGGTGGCGCTGGTGTTCGCGGTGAAGGACTTCGGCAAGTACGGCCTCGGCTCCCCCGCAGCCCTGGCGGCGACCGTGGTGGCGACGGTGACGCTGGGCTGGTTCGTGGCGCGGTGCCTGCGCAGGCCCGACCCGCTGCTGGAGATCAGGTTGTTCCGCAGCGGCCCGTTCTCGGCCGGAGTGGTGACCGCGCTGACCACGTCGATCGCGATGGCGGCGGTGTTGCTGCTGCTGGCGCAGTGGATGCAGCTCGTGCAGGGCTACTCCCCGCTGGAGACGGGCGTGCGCCTGCTGCCCGCCGCGCTGGCCGCGATCGTCGCCTCCCCGCTGGCGCCCGGGGTGGCGGCCCGGGTCGGCGCCCGCGCCGTGCTGGCGGGTGGGCTGGCCATGACAGGGCTGGGGTTCCTGCTGCTGTTCGCCGTTCCCGCGCCGCTGGCCTACTGGCCGGTCGCGGCCGCCCTGGTGCTCATCGGCATCGGGAACGGCGGCCTCGCGACCGCCTCCTCGGTCATCATGTCGGGCACGCCGGCAGCCAAGGCGGGCAGCGCGGCGGCCATCGAGGAGACGAGTTACGAGATCGGCGGGGCGCTCGGCGTGGCCGTCCTGGGCAGCGTCGCGGCAGCGGTCTACCGGAG
>NZ_JAAAHR010000213.1:0-14351 GCF_009908215.1 Nonomuraea sp. K271
CCGCCTGCACTCAGCGATCGGACACCTGCCACCAGAGGAGTTCGAAGCTCTCTACTACGCTCAACACCAGCCCAACGAACCCGCCGGAATCAACCGTTGAGGTCTCCATCAAAGTCGGGGCGCTTCACCCCACCCCACAGCATTTCTCGATGGTGTTCTCAGCGGTCTGGTTGTGCCGAGGGCTGGGACGGCAGTACGAGTGTTCCAAGATCGCGGGCGAGTATGTTGAAGTAGCGTTGCGTCGACCACGACGCCCGATCGCCGATGACGTAGAGGCGCCGTTTGGCGCGGCTGACCGCCACGTTCAGCAGGTTCGGACGCTTGGCCGCCCATGCCTTGGCACCCGGCCGTTGCGGATCGCCGCCCAGGACGAGGATGACCACCCTGGCCTCCATGCCCTGGGCTGTGTGCACGGTCCCTGCCTCCACGCCCGGGAAGCGCCGCGCGACCTGCTGCATCCCGCGTACGACGTCGCGGAACGGGCTGATCACGAAGATGTCCTCCGGCGCGACCTGGTCGTGGGCGAGGCGGGTCAGGATGCGTTCCAGCGCGGCCCCCTCCTCGGGGATACAGTGTCCGCTGGAGCCGGCTCCGACCACGTCGATCCACACACTCTCCGGCAGTTCGATCGGGGATTCAGAGATCTTGCCGTAGACCATGAGCCCGTCGTAGGCGATGGCGTTGGAGACGCCGAACATGGGCTCGTCACAACGTCGGTGGACGCGCAGCGGGGCTCCGACCCAGACGGGAGCGTCCTCTCCGGGCAGATACGTGCCGTACGCGTTCGTATGATCGGCCAGCTGCTGAACCGAGGTGCGTCCTGGCAGCCAGTGCTCCTCATGTACGCCGAACGTACGCCGCAATGCCTGCTGGGCGGCGAACGGCAGCGTCACCACCGGCTCCAGCTGCAGAGGATCCCCTACGGCCACCACCCGCCGTGACCGCCAGATCGCGCCCGCCGCGAGCTGTGGTGCGGCCTGGCCGGCCTCGTCGATGAACAACCAGCCCAGCGCCTCCTGCGTGAGGTGCGAAAACACCCGATCGAAGGAGGCGAAGGTGGTGGAGATGACCGGGACCAGGAAGAACAGGCTCTGCCACGCTGCCCGTACGGCCTCCTCCGGCACGCCGGCGGGCACGTCCCCGGTGACGACGTCCATGGCGGCGTGCAGGCTTCTGCGCATCCGCGTCGCCTCCGTCCGGAGGAACGCCTGGTGCAGGCGGAGGGCCTCCACGAACAGGTCGGTGCGGGCGTGGTTCCAGGCCTCGTCGGTCCACAGTGTCTGACTTTCCCGGTGCTTCTCGTCGGTCCACCAGCGCTCGTCCGGGAAGAACCGCCCGAGCCGCTCTTGCTGGACGGCCAGACGGGATTGAAGCTCGGCCAGCCGGGACCGGGCGGTGTGCAATTCGGTGCGCTGCGAGTCGCGCTCTCGGGAGAGTTGTGCGGCGGTCCGGCGGAGTTCTTCCAGCCGCGCGGTCGCGGTGCCGAGCGCGTCCTCAGCGCTCTGAACGTCACCTGCCAGGGCCCGGTCCTGCGCATGCCACTCTCGGGAGGCCTTACCGAAGGTGAAGAGCGCGGTGACCACGCTGGGCTGGAACTGTTGATGCTCTGGCGGCTGCGCTTGCGTGAGGTGATCTCCTGCCGTGCCGACTCCTCGAGACGCTTGGCGTCGTCGAACTCGGTGCGCAGGGCGGTGAGACGACCTTCGGCGGCGGTGATCTGCTCGGTCGCCCGTGCGATGATGCGCTGCTGTACGGGCAGTTCCCGCAAGGCGTCGCGGGCGGTGGCCCGCTCGCGCCGGAGAGCCTCGACTCGTTCGTAGGCGAGGGTGAACGACTCGACGGCCGTTGCCCAGGAGTCCGTTACGGTGCTCTGCCAGGCTTCGAAGCTCATCCGCAGACCGGGTTCGTCGGCGGTGCCGTACCAGGCCTTTCTGACGAACTCCATGCGGTAGGACTTCCTGCCCAGCTTGGCCGCCACCAGGCCCCACGCGGGCTCGCCGAGCACCCGGCTCGCCACGTCGTCGAAGTAGGAGACCTCCCGTCGCCAGAGCGCGTCGATCGCCTTCTCTCCGGGGATCTCGGTCGTAACGTTCTCCACAGCCCCGTTGTTGGCCGAGGTGACCACCATCTCGAAGCCGGTGAGTTCTTCACGCCACAGGCTCACCACCCGCCGGAAGTCGCCTGTTTGCCAGCGCATCTCTCCGGTGAACGCGGCCTCGGTGCTGGGCAGCCTGGACAGGCGCAGCGCGCGCTCCACGACGTTGGCCGCGATCAGATCCCTGAGCATCGTGGTCTTGCCAGCGCCCGGAGGCCCGTTGACAGCGAACAATCCCGCCCTCGGGGCCAACTCGGACATGATCGTGTTGACCGCGAACTGCTGGCTCAGCGCGAGCGGCAGGCCCGGCCCTTGTGGCCAACGTCCGCAGGGACATGTTCGGGCGCCACGTGGTCGAGAACCACCTGCGGTTCCTTGCGCAGGTCCGTACGGGACGGCTCTGGAATCCGCAGGTAGGCGTCCAAGGCAGCGCCATAGGCGCCTGCCCGGACGGCTGAGGCAACTCGTTCGAGGTCATGGAAGATGAAGCTGTTGAGGAAGTCGGTGCTGCCGTCATCGTCGTGCTCGCGCCGGCGCGAAACCTGCACGCACTTGACGAGCAGACCGTCGGGCGCCAGGACCTCCTCCACACCGAACCGGTCGGCCGTGAGCTTCATGAGTGCCCGCAAGTCATCCTGCCTGAGAGGGCGACCGACAGAGACACCTTCGTTCCGCAGTTCGGCGGCTCGCTGGTCATGCTCCAGGGCGGCGACGAGTTCCTCGCCGGCGGCCCCTACGCGACCGGCCGCCACGTCGAAGCCCTTGAGCCAGGCCGGATCCCGGTGGCCGGGGGACACCGTGCGACCCGCCGCCCAGGCGGCACTGGAGAACTCTCACGCTCCCAGCAACGGCCGGCCTTCTTCCGTGACCAGCATGGCGAAGAGCGCACTCGCCCCCTGCGGGGCACGGTCGAAGTTCTCCGGACCGGGCCCGAACACGTTCTCCAGCAGGACCCGTACCCGTTCGAGCTGGAAGACGCCGCCGTAGACGATGTAACGCCACGTCATGTTCGGCCTGATGCGCCTGCGCTGGAGAGGATGGCCGGCCTCCCAGGGAAGCAGGGCGCCGGCCGCCACCTGGAATACCGGCTCCCGCTCGTCCCGAGGGTCGACCCTTGGCAAACTCGGCGGGCTGAACAGCTCGCAGGCCCGCCAGAACTCCATGACACGCGCGCGGCTGTCGTTCAGATGGCTCACGGCACTCCTAGCTGAGGGACTGCACGACCTCGTCAGGTCTCGGTACTGGAGCTCTCAGGGCGACCACAGGTTAACGGGACGCCTTGAGAGACGTGGGCAGGATCGCAATGTTGGCCGGCAAGCAGGGATCTAGGCGGCCCGCACGCCATCAGCGGCCGGGATAGCCGCCCCCTCAACCTCGATGCCGTACGTCCGGAGGACCCTGGCAGCGTTCGCGAGCGCCACTCGCGCCAGCGCGCTGGGCGGTACCTAGCAGTTCTTCCGTGGCCTCCACCATCTTCTCGGTGGTGGCGGCCTCCGGGACCAGGTCGCCGAGGAGATCAGCGACTCGATGGACGATCTCCACCTGCCGAGCCAGCCGCACCGCATCGTTCTCATCCCGTATGGCGCCGCGCCTCACGCGTGCGCGCGCCCAGGGTCTCGGGGAGTTGGCGAGGTTCAGCGAACGCGGGTCGATCAGGTCAGGATCGGACACCGTACGCAGCAGGCCGTCCAGCTCACGAGGGCTATAGGGCGCCGTCGGCTAAAGCGAGACGCGAATACCTCGACCGAAAAGATCGTCCTACACTGGCCGATTGTGGACTGGATCGAGCGGGTCGCCGAGATCCGGCGCTGGAGCAGAGGCGGCGAGCGCGCCCCGCACAAACCGCTCCTCCTGCTGTACGCCCTGGGCCACTTCCAGCGGCACGGCGACGGTCCCATCCCGTTCAGCGCAGCCGAGGTTGAGCTGAGGAAACTGCTCAAGGAGTACGGCCCGCCGCGTGACACCAGCCCCGGCTACCCGTTCCATCACCTGACGAACGACGGCCTCTGGCTGGTCGACACCCGCCATGGCTCCGGCAGCCCTGGCCCGGAGCTGGGCCGCCTGCATCCCGACCTGGCCCGCGCGCTGGCGGAGGAGCCCGGCCTGCTGGGGCGGATGGCCCGCTACCTCCTGGACGCCAACTTCGCGCCGTCCCTGCACACCGACCTGTGCCTGCTGGCCGGCCTGGACCTGGAGACGCTGGAAACCCTCACGGAGATCATGAAGCAGCGCGACCGGGGGTTCCGCGACCGGGTGCTCATGGCGTACGAGTACTGCTGCGCGTTCTGCTCCTACGACGGCTGGCTGGACGGCGCGGCGGTGGGCCTGGACGCTGCGCACGTGCGCTGGTGGGCCTTCGACGGGCCCGACGACGTAGCGAACGGCCTGTGCCTGTGCGCCATCCATCACAAACTGTTCGACAAGGGCGTCCTCGGACTGACCGCGGAGCGCACCATCGCCGTCTCGGCCAGATTCGTCGGCCGCTCGCAGTCGTCCCGTGACATGGTGCTCACCCTGGCCGGCCGACCCGTCCGACAGCCCCGGCCCGGCCTGGAGGTAGTTGAGCAGAACCACATCGACTGGCATAGCCACCAGGTGTTCCGCCCGCCCGCGGCTGAGATCACTGGCTGCGGGATCTGGACGCGCAGCCGGGCCGCCTACGAGCCGAAGGTCCGTAACACCTGATATCAAATTGTCGGAGGGGCAACGTACCGTCACCGGCATGCCCGCCCCGGAACGCTGTACAAGCGGACAGGCGTCAGGCCCCCAAGCATTGCGGGGGATGGCGAAGCTAACCGCGCCGCTACTTTTTGTCAGTTTGACAAAAATCTAGAGTCAGGCGCATGAGCGACGATCGATGGGAGCCGCCCGCCATCTTGCTCGCCGTTGACCTGGTGATCCTCACCTTGCGCGATTCACGCCTGCACGTGCTGCTCGTCGAGCGCGGCATCGAGCCGTACAAGGGCGCCCAGGCGTTGCCGGGCGGCTTCCTGCAACACTCACAAGAAAGTCTCCTCGTCGCGGCTCATCGAGAACTGACGGAGGAGACCGACCTGAGCGTCGTGACACTCCGGCTGGAACAGCTCGGTGTCTACGACGACCTCGGGCGGGACCCGCGTGGCCGGGTGGTGAGCGTCGCCTTCCTGGCCATCGCCCCAAGGCTGCCCGAGCCGACCGCCGGCACCGATGCCGCCGAAGCCGGTTGGCAGCCCACCGATCGGGTGCTCTCCGGTGAGCTGGACCTCGCGTTCGATCACCGGCGCATCGTCACGGACGGCATCGAGCGCGCCCGCGCCAAGCTTGAGCACTCCGCGCTCGCCACGGCCTTCTGCGGGCCGACGTTCACGATCACGGATCTTCAAGACGTCTACGAGGCGGTGTGGGGGATGCCGCTCGATCCCCGGAACTTCTATCGAAAGATCAAGAAAACCGACGGCTTCATCGTCCCGGCCGGTTCGGCGCGCAAGGCCGCGACTGGGCGACCGGCTCGGCTGTTCAGGGCCGGCCCGCGCGAGGTCCTGTACCCCCCAATGATCCGTCCTGTCGACTCGCCGAACGGAAAGGAACCGGCGCAGTGAGCCCTGTTGTGATTCTCACCGCACTAGACCTGGAATACCAGGCGGTCCGGGAAAAGCTGGTCGGCCCGCGTCTGCACCGGCACTCTCAAGGCACCCTCTTCGAGGTGGGTCGGCTGGCGGCTGGACGAGGCGAGGTGGTCCTGGCGCACGTCGGCAAAGGCAATCTTTCCGCGGGGGTGCTGGCGGAACGTGCCATCGCCGAGTTCCGGCCGGCCGCGCTGCTCTTCGTGGGCGTGGCGGGCGCGTTGCACACGCACATCGCTCTCGGCGACGTCGTGGTGGCGACGCACGTGTACGCGTTCCACGGCGGCACCAGCGAGGACGACGGTTTCAAGAGCCGTCCGCGGGTGTGGGAGACCTCGCACGCCGCGGACCAGATCGCTCAGCACCTACACCGGGCCGGCTCCTGGACCAGAGATCTCGACCCGCGCCCGGAGGTGCATTTCGGGCCGATCGCCGCGGGGGAGGTAGTGCTGAACTCCCGGCTCTCCGAGTACGCCCACTGGATTCGTGAGCACTACAACGATGCGTGTGCGATCGAGATGGAGGGCGCCGGCGTGGCACAGGCCGGCCACTTGAACCAGGTGCCCGTCGTCGTCATCCGGGGCATCAGCGACCGGGCCGACGGCACCAAGGAGACCACGGACCGCGAGCAGTGGCAGCCGAGGGCTGTCGCCAACGCGGCCACGTTCGCCGCGGCGCTGGCCGAGGAGTTGTCCACCGAACGTCCCACGACAAGGAGCTCTGCCATGCCCGAGACGAACACGAATATCGCCCAGGGAAACGCTCACGTGGGAGTGCAGGCGGGCACTGTGCACGGCGGTATCTGGATCGCTCCTCAGACGTCCCGGCCGGCGGAGCTCCCCGAGGCACTGGCCGGATTCCGCTCCCGGCTGTGGCAGGCGTGGGCGGACGGACGTCTGGATGAGGCGACGTACAAGGCGGCCGAGGCGGAGCTCGTCACGGCAGACCAGGCGCTGGAGACGAAGACACCGGACCGCGCGAACACGCTGACGCTGGCGCTGAAGAAGCTGTGCGGGCTCGTCGGTGACGTGGCCGACCTGGCAGCCGAGCTGACCGTCATCATTGCCCTGGCCCAGTCCCTGTCATGACCGAGCCGGAGCACCGCGTCGAGAACGTGGCCACAGACTCCCACGTCGGAGTGCAGGCAGGGACCGTTCACGTCGATGCCATCTACATGACGACACCGCAGGATCCACCCGAGACCAAGTTACGGACCGGGGTGTACTTCCTGAAAGGCCGCATGCCCGAACCTGCCCGGCAACTCATCAACGAGGCCATGGCGGGCTACGCCACCAACGAGGTCTACTTCTACTGGTTGCTCGCCATGGTAAGCGGCCGGACACGGCACGAGCTGTCCAAGGACGAGACCGCCCGGCTACGCGACCGGCGCACCACTATGCGGCTCTGGGGCGAGGACCCGTGGCGGGACGGCGTCCGCGTCATCGACCGGCTCCTGGAGTCGGCGGGGAAGGCCGAGGAGGATATCCGAGTCGTCGTCAAAGACCTTGACGCGCTCCGCGAACCGCAACGCAGTCTGATCCTGGAGCATCTGGAGCTGTACCTCGACGGCCCGATCGAGAACCATCTGTGGCATCTGGCGCTGACGAAGGCACAGACGGATCAGATGGGCGCTGATCGGAAGGACAGGATCTGGAAGTTCTTCCATCCGGTCCCGGAGAAGCCCCGGCGACGGGAGCCACGACCACCCGACACGCCTCTGGGGATGCGGGCCCAAGCCGTGACGGCGACGGCTGTCCTAGCCATAGCGGTGGCCCAACTCGGCTACCTGATCATGCAGAGCGGTCGTGTCCTCCTCATGCTCGCCTACCTGCTGGGCATTGCCGGCGCCTATATCGGCATGCGGAACAGCGCGGACTGGCGCTTCCGCGTCGTACGCCGCCGTGCCAAAGACAGGGAGTACCTGGGCCCCGGCACCAAGGCCGAGCGCGGCAGCCTCGCAAAGAAGGCCGAGCACCGGATCAATTACTACTTCGCCAAATACCTTCCATTCAGGGTGGATCGTGACAACTGGCTGGCCGAAACGGAGGGCATCCGCCGGAGCCTGCGTGACGAGATCGCAGAGGTCTACGCGGGGGTGGGCATAGAGAAGATCGCCTGGCTCATCCGGCATCGCGCGCGAGAGACCGGCGAGCGCCGCAAGAGGGAAGAGCTGTGGAGCTACCGCACGGAACTCGCCACTCCCGGACGCACCAGGGCTCTGGCGATCCTCGGTCTCCTCGCCCTCGCGAGCGGAGGCGGCTGGGCAGCGGTCGGCGCCGTGCCGGTCGAGCCTGCCCTGGCGATCGTCACGATCCTCTTCCTGCTGATCTCAGGATGGATCAGCGCACACGCGTGGTTGCACCTCGTCTTGGAGCGCCGCCGGCACACCGCGGACGCAGCTGAGAGCGACCGGACCTTGGAGGCCGACCTGGAGGGTCTGGCCCGGTGGCGCGCGAAGATGGCGGACAAACCCCGCGACGCGGAGATGGCCAGCTGGCTGGACTGCGACAGAAAGGTGCTCCTCGCGGAGGCGCTGCGGCACTACAGGCTGACCATGAGTGATGTCATCGCGCACGCCTTCATCGAGGCTCCCGTTCGGTCGAGTGAGCGCGCGCGGCTGCGTGGCGGTCCGTGGCGTCACAAGAAGTATCAGCTCCTGGTCTTCCTCATCACGCAGGAAGGCGTCCGCCAGCTCACCGTCAGGCTCGACTTCCTGAAAGGCACCTTCCACGACTGGCAGAGGCTCAATTACCGATTCGAAGCGGTCGCCTCCGTAGGGGTCAGCGAGTCGGGCAACGACGAACGCACCTTCCAACTCACACTGGTCAACGGCCATGAGATCAGTGTCGAGGTCAGTTCCGGGTTTGAGGAGCTGCAACAGGGCGAGAGCCCCGGCGCGGTGTCCAAAGTGTCCCTGGACGCCGCGGGCATTCCCCACACCCTCCACGTACTGGAAGGGATCGCCGCCGAGGGAAAGAAATGGGTCGAACAGCAAGAGCTGCGCACGGGAAACCTCTCGGCCGCCTTGAACGATCCCGAATAGACGAGCTCGAGCACTCCTGCGTGTAGCTTCCGCCGACAGCGACCTGGTGCTTATAAAACCTGGAACTCTGCCGATCTCGTGGCTACTCTGCAACTGAGTGTGGTGATCGGTTGCGAAGCGTCACTGGAGGAGCTGGAGGTCCAGTGGAACAGCGTGACGCACAAAGCCTTGC
Source organism: Nonomuraea sp. K271 (assembly GCF_009908215.1). Classification (NCBI taxonomy): domain Bacteria; kingdom Bacillati; phylum Actinomycetota; class Actinomycetes; order Streptosporangiales; family Streptosporangiaceae; genus Nonomuraea; species Nonomuraea sp. K271. The sequence continues at coordinate 8,913 of NZ_JAAAHR010000213.1, forward strand.
CGACATTCTGTCGATCGCGCCATGGATGGAGCTCGAAAAGTACGTCGACCACCTGAGGGATCGGGTCGATGTGGCCGTTCTGGCCTCGCACGAGCGGCGTGAGCAGCTCCGTGCCGAGATATTGGCCGAGAATCCGGATTTAAGCGCCCAGATCCGCCGCCCGTCGCCTGAGAAGATGCAATGGGCCAAGCACCTCCTGCGCACCGGCATCGTCGCCGCCTCCGATGGGACGCTGGCCGCCGTACCCCTCCTGAGCGGTACGAAGGTCCAGGTGGGCGTGGTGATCGTTACCAACACCGGCGAATCCGTCGGGCTCGTGACGAGGGTGTTCGAGCACGAGCTGACCAGCACCGGTGACACGGCCAGGGAGTTCTTCGACAATCTCCGCAAGGTGCATGGCACCTCCAACCTGGCCAGCCGCGCCCTCATGCTCTTCGGCGAACGCAAGCTCCTGCTCGCGCAGGAGGCCGACTGGCGGATGATCCATGGAGAGCTGGTTCCCTTTGAGCTCCGTACGGGCGTGGGACATCCGCGGGAGAACCTGCCGCCCGTTTTCGATCTCGTCCGCCACTACATCAAGGACCAGCGGTTCATCGCGGTCAGTGAAAGCCCCGAGGACCTGGACGTGCTCAACGCCGGCATCGTCCTGGAGCCGGGGGAGTTCATCGAGTTGCGTACGCTGGCCGACGACCTCACCGGTTTCCTGGACGGCGATGAGGGGGCAGGGACGACCAGGGCGGGGTTCAACAACCTAGATCGGGCGAGATTCCGAGCCTTCATCGCAGAGGTGGGGCCGGAGGTCACCATTTTGCTCATCAAGGCCGGGCATCGTCCGTTTCTGCTGGAGTGCCACCGGGAGCGGGTCGAGGAGGCGGCGGCGCTCTTTCTCACCGACGCGCTCTGGACGCGAGGTCTGCCGGACACCGGCGCGCCCGTGACGGCGCGCGGCTTTCCTTTTCACATCGACCTCGCCGACAACGTGGCCCGCACGATGTTCAAGGGCGGGGAGTTCCGGACGTTCATTGAAACGCGCCTGATGGAACTCGGAGTGGAGCACGGACTCACCGATCTGGACCCACGGAGGACACGAGGATGAACTCGGACACCGAGGTCGAAGCCGAGGCCGAAGAACCGCTGGAAGGGCCGGAAGGCCAGCACGACGCGCCTTCTCCCGCAGAACAGGAGATTTCCGCCGAAGACCTTGAGGCCGCCGAGACCAGCCTCACCCGATCGCTGGTCACGCTCGGTTTCATCGCCTTCGATGGGCCTGGGACGGACAACACCAGCAGCGGCGTCATGGTCTCCGAGCAACTGCGCCGCCATTTCCGCCGCGACGCCTACGTAGGCGTCGACGACACCGAACAAGGCATCGTCTTCCTGGGACGCGTCGTCGAAGGCCCCTTCCACAGCCCACACGAGATCGGCCCCGACTCGGCCATCAGCCGCACCACACTGCTCCATCCGGAACGCACCCAGTTCCGGCCCACCTATTACGCCGCCGGCACGATCGAGATTCTCGGCGAGGTCAACCCGGCGGAGAACGTGCTCCCCACCTCGACCCGCCCCCGGCCGTACTCCCAGGTGTTCATCTATCCCAGCGACCGGCTGCGCCGGATGCTCGGCATCGAAGGCGACATGCAGCTGGGCTCGTTGCTCGGCTACGACGACGTGAGAGTCGAGGCGGATTCGGCGAACAAGGGTTTCCTGCCGCGTAACGCCGGCATCTTCGGCACCGTGGGATCAGGCAAGTCCAACACCACCCAGGTGCTGATGGAGGAGGCCATTCGCGCCGGTTGGGCGGTCGTCGCGATCGACGTCGAGGGCGAGTACGTACGGATGGACAAGGGGAACGACGAGCCGCACCTCGCTCGCCTGCTGGAGGAACGCTTCGACGGGCGGCGTCCGCGCGGCATCCCCGACTTCCGGGTGTACGTGCCGAACGCCGGCATGACGGACGCGCCCGACCCGCTGCCTTTCAAGGTGCCGATCGCCGACGTGCCCGAGGAAATCGTCGCCGACGTCCTCGAATTCACCGAACCCCAAGTGAGAATGTGGGGAGCCATCACGGGCCAGGCCCGGCGCAACGCGGAGAGGGCCTCCCGGCCGGCCAGGATGGGCGCCCTCGCCGCTCCCGCACCGCCTCCTCCTGCCCGCCCGTACGACCTCAGCGACCTGATCGACGGCTTGCAGGAGGACCCGACCACGGGCGGCATGCCCCTGCTCCCGCCTAAACTCCTCTCCACGGAGAAGGCCACCGCGTCCACCCTGCGGAACAAGCTGTACAAGCTCGGCAGGTCCGAGATGCTCGACTGGCGGCCCACGAGGAACACCCCGTACCTGGATGTGGACGAACTGCTCGTCAAGCGGCGCCTGAGCGTCTTCGACGTGAGCGAGACCAACGACAGCGCCCGCAACATCGCCATCTCCTTCCTGCTGCAGGTTTTGTTCGACCGGGTGATCGCGGTCGCTCGCGGCGAGCCCATCGGCAAGGACGGCCGGCCGCGGCCGCCGGTGCTGGTGGTGATCGAAGAGGTGCACACGTTCGTCTCGCGGGCCAGTGCGGGCCGGATGCGCGCGGTGCTGGACCAGTTGCAGGTCATCAGCCGTCGTGGCCGCAAGCGGTGGATGGGGCTGGTGCTGGTGTCACAACAGCCCGGGCATGTGCCGGAGGAGTTGTTCGAGCTGGCGAACACGCGGTTCATCCATCAGCTCAAGTCGGCCGGCAACCTTGCGCCTGTACGTGCCACTACGGGCGGCGTGCATGAGGCGCTGTGGTCGACGGTTCCCGCGCTGGGGCAGGGGCAATGCCTGCTGACGGGCTCGGTGTTCCGCAACCCCGTCTTCGTACAGATGCGTCCAGCCCGCTCCCGACGCATGCATACAGCATGACGAAACTGCCCAGCACTCTATCCCGGTCGTCCTTCCTGGCGTGGCCGCACTGCTCCCATCACCGATCAGACTGTCAGTGACGCCTGGCAGTGTGAGCTCGAAGAGGCCTCATCTGTCGGGAGGATCCATGCCACAGCACTCGGTCGGCTTTGTCTACGTTGTCAGCAACAGAGCCATCCCCGAGATGGTTAAGGTTGGTTTCACGACGAAGCTTGCGGAGAAACGGGCGAGACAGCTCTACTCCACAAGCGTCCCGTACCCCTTCGATGTTGAGTTTCGCGCTGCTGCGTCACACTGGCGGGCCGTGGAGGCATTCGCCCACCAACTCTTGGGCACTTGGCGGGTGAATCCTCGGCGCGAGTTCTTCGCTGTCACGGCCAAGGACGCTATCGAGAACGTGCGGGATGCGCTCCTGACAGGGAACAGTATCGATGCTTGGAGTGGAGACGACGGGAATTATGTTAGGCACGGAGATCGGATCGCTCTAACCCTGGCAAGTGGTGATCTCTTTCTAATCGTGACCTGTCCGAGCCTCATGAGTCGCCCCGAGATCACTGACGTATGGCAGGCCCACAGTGATGGGGATCTCCTTGAACTCATGGGAACCAACGATCCCGACCACGTTGCTGGTTTGAGTAGTGAAGAAGCTGACGGTGAAGAGGATCCCGTCCCGTATCTTGATCGGAAAAGAACAGTTCCTAATGGGGCCATCAACGGTCGGGAGCGGCTTGTCCCTGGTGAACGGCTGATCTGGCTGCGGCCTTACGCGAGTGGTATGGCCTGCAAGGTTGCCCTCTTCGAGATGAGGGCTTATTGCCAGGTCGTAAGTCGCACCTGGGAACCGGAGATCGACTCATCAGGTGCGCCGCTGCTACTGAACATCGTGACGTACGACGAGCCGCCTGAGGGGGTGGCTCGTGTTGCTGCACTAGTGCCGCGTTTGCATCAACCGAGATGCTGGGCGCCTGTGAGCGCGGGGGCCAGCGAGGAGTGGTATCGGAGCGTTGGCGACCGTCCACAGAAGCCAGAATATTGGCTGAAGCAGCTTGAGTCCCGCCGCTGACCGTTCGCGTCGGTGGCACGCGATCAAGGTCCAGCGCTTGGGGCAGTTGGGTCAGCCAGGATCAGGGACGTGAGCGCCCAGGACAAGAAGCCGCCAGCGGCTTTCCGGGCTGGACCCGGGCATGCGTCCGGGAACGGGAGTTGATCCCGCCTCGACGGCTGCTTCCTCCCATCATCCCTCAGGCGGATGAACAGGCCAAACAGATCCTCTGCTCTGCGATCTATCTCGCGACATTGCTACTCACCACGCTCAATGTATGTAATTAAGCTCCCGTCAAGCAGAGAACGAGCACGTCACCGAGAAAAAGGACTCGAGATCGCAATGAAGGATATACAGATCAGCGTGCAGACCCACTTCCGGTGGACTGAATGTGGGGTCGTGACGCTGGATGGAGATGGTGAGATTTCCTTCCCTCTATCGGATCGTGACCCTGGTCACGGCTGTGTGTACGCCCTAGAAGGACGCAGAACTGCAGAACTGCAGAAATTGCGTGATCTATGCCCTCGATGGATATATATTGGCCAAACGGGAAACCTTGCGAAGCGTCTAGCGAGCTACCGGAAGCCCGGGCCTAAACAGAAGACGAACATCAGAGTGAATCGAGTTCTTAAGCTGGAGCTGAAGCAGGGCTGCCAGGTTAAACTTTTCAGGGCCATCGACATCTCGATCAACGCCGATAGCTGTCCAAACCTGAGTGCATATGATACCGTTGCTAGAACTCTAGCCGAACATGCCGCACTGTATCAGCTGTATTTTCAAGAGGGTGCAGTGTATGCTATCGATTTTCTCAACAAGGGTCTTGACACAATAGTAGACCGTGAATTCGGAGATGCGCCCTGGCTGTAACGACGAACAAGGAGCACAGCAGTAGGGCCTTTGCGCGATCAGCCTGATCTGGGCGGGCAGAGCAAGGCGACCACTCGTGCGTCTGCTGAATGTGTGCGTCAGGTGTGCGTCCTCGTCACGCCGGACGTTCCGATGAGCGAGGCAGGTCCCGACCGGCAGCGGGAGGGGACGCCCGGCATCGACATGCCGGGCGATGTCATTCTTGTCGGCGACGGGTGAGGACGAGCTTCGCCTGGAGGAATGACGCTCAGTTTTAGGATGTATCGGGCGTGATCAACGGCTATGTTCGTCGCATGTCGAGCCGTCGTAGCGGGTCACGAGAGGCCTGGGGGTTGAGAATCGGGGTCTGACCTGGGGGTACGCCTCCAAGATCATCCCGACTATATCCCCGGATCATGGTCCTACGGCTGCGTACGGGCGCTCTCGGCTGCCTATCAAGGTCCACAAAGCAAAAGACCTGCGGCCGGGAAGCCGCAGGTCAGGGGCTGAAATGCCTGGTCAGACGCGTGCCCCCGGCAGTGTGCTGGTTCAGGACATAGGAAACCCATGTCGCAGGACATAGGAAACTTCAACAGGGTGTGTCTCAGGACATAAGCAACCGCCGCGATCAACAGCGTGGGCGGTGTGTCCAAGGCCAGAGT
>NZ_JAAAHR010000214.1:0-14295 GCF_009908215.1 Nonomuraea sp. K271
GGCACAGACGGGACCACAGGCGTTCGGCGATCGACTCGCCCTGGGACTCACCGAGCTGCGGCATGGCGTCGACCAGGCCGGCGATCAGGCGGCGGCCCGTGCCGGTCACCGAGGCGGGGTCGAGCTGGTGGCGGAGGGGGTCGGACGCGCCGAGCACGGTGGCGATCACCTGGAGGCGGTCGAGCGGCAGCAGGTCCTCCGGCAGCCCGCGCTGGGCGGCGACGGCGGCCCGCAGCGCCTCTGGCTCGCACCTCCACACCTCGGCGGAGGCGCCGCGCCGGGGCTGCCAGAGTGCGGGGTCGGCGGTCCAGAGCCACATGGCGACCGTCTCGAAGTAGCTCGTCCCGGCGAGCTCGATCGCGTCGCGTCCCCGGTAGTAGGGCCTGTCTGCGCCGAGCGCGGTGACGGACGACTCGATGACGAGCTCCGGCTGCCGGTTGCGGGGACGGCCGCGGCGGGCGAGGCGTTCGACCTCCTCGGCGGAGAAGAGGCTGCGCCGGCCGTCGTCGCCGTGCCGCCGCCGCAGCACTCCCCTGCTCACGTACGCGTACAGCGTGGCGGGCTTGACGCCGAGCCGTTCGGCGGCCGTGGCCGCGTCGATCCACTCCATCGAAGGGGAGTCCTCCTATCATGTTGATGAAAATCAATATTGATCCACGTTGAGCAAACATGTCAACGTGAGGGCATGCCCAAGGTTCATTTCCTCGATGTCACCAACCGGGACGGCGTGCAGACCGCGCGCACCGGCCTGTCCAAGTTCGGCAAGACCATGGTCAACTTCTATCTGGGCAGGCTCGGCGTGGCCCAGTCCGAGATCGGCTTCCCGTTCCTCTTCCACGAGGTCCCGTACGTCAAGGCCCAGGTGGCGCTGGGCGCGGCGGGGGCGTTCGGCGGGCTGCGGCTGTCCGGCTGGTGCCGGGGCGTGCCGCAGGACGTGGAGAAGGCGGCGCCTCTCGGGCTGAAGCACTACAACCTGTCCATCTCGACGTCCGACTACATGATCCAGAACAAGTTCCGGGGCCGCCTGGACCGGGAGGCGATCATCAGGGAGATGACGGCCGCGGTCCGCGCGGCCAAGGACGCGGGCGCGCTGACCGTGGGGGTGAACGCCGAGGACGGCTCGCGTACGGACGACGCCTTCCTGCTGGAGTTCGCCCTGGCGGCCAAGGACGCGGGCGCCGGCCGGGTGCGCTACTGCGACACGATCGGCGGCGACACGCCGGGCCGGATCCGCGAGCGCTTCGCCAAGCTGGCCGCGGCGACCGCGATGCCGGTCGAGACCCACTGCCACAACGACCTCGGCATGGCCGTGGCCAACTCCGTCTCGGGCGCTCTGGGCGACCTGGACGCGGGGCAGGACGCGTGGATCAACACGTGCGTGAACGGCATCGGCGAGCGCTCGGGGAACGCCGACCTGCTCTCCACCGTCCTCGCCTTCGAGCACGGTTTCGGGCTCGACGCCGCGATCGGCGACCCGCTCGACCTGTCGTGGGCCCGCAGGTTCGGGTTGTGGGCGAGTTACGCGCTGGGGCAGCCGCTGCCGTACAACCAGGTCGGGGTGGGGCGCAACGCGTTCGCGCACGAGTCGGGCATCCACGCCGACGGCGCGCTGAAGGACCACGGCACGTACGAGCTGTACGACGAGGCGACGCTGGGGCCGTTCCCCGAGGACTGGCACGCGCGGAACGGGCGGGTGGTGCTCACCGGCGAGTACGGCGGCAAGGCCGGGTTCGGGCACGTCATGGACGCGCTGGGGATCGCGACGCCCGACGAAGGGCTGGCCTTCCGGTTGGTGCAGCTCTGCAACGCGATGACGGGCAGGCCGCTCACGGACGACGAGCTGCGCCTGATCGGAGCGTACCCGAGGGAGTTGTCGCTGTTGTTCCCGGGTTACGAGAGCGCCTGAGCGTTCCGGCCGCGCTTACTCCCCTGCGGGTCGTCCAGAAGGAGTCGGTCCCAGGGAGTCAGCGCGGCCGTGGGCGCCACGGCTCTGTTCGACCGCCGTGTTGATGAGCACCACATTACCTGGCCGGGTGCCACGAACAGGTGGTTTTACAGGGATTCGTCGCCCGTCTCGGGCAGGGCGAGCAGGCAGAGCAGGCTCAGCAGCGCCATCGCCGACACGTACCCGCCGACCGCCATCGCTCCCATGCCGCCGGCCTGCATGCCAGTGGCGACCAGCGGCGGCACCGCGCCCCCGAGCACCCCGCCGAGGCTGTAGGCGACCGACGCGCCGCTGTAGCGGTATTCCGTCCTGAACAACTCCGGCAGGTACGCCCCCATCGGCCCGAAGACCAGCCCCATCAGCGCCAGCGCCCCGGCCAGCGCCACCCCGGCGAGCACGACGGACCTCGTCTCCATCAGCGGGAACATCACCAGCCCCCACACGATGGCCACGCCGGTACCCGTGATCAGGGTGCGCCGCCGGCCCAGCCGGTCGGAGACCATCGCCGAGACCACGGTGCCCGCGGCCATGAACAGGACGCCGATCATGGTGAGCGCGAGCATCGTGGTCTTCGGGATCTCCAGCGTGTTGGTGCCGTACGCCAGGCAGTAGGTGGTGGCGGTGTAGAAGAGCGTGTACGCGATCGTCATGGCGCCGGCGCCGAGCAGGACGCGCCGCCACTGGTGCCGCATGAGCCCGGCGAACGGCACCCTGGCGATGCGCCGCTGGTCCATGGCCTGCTGGAAGACGGGCGTCTCGGAGATCTTCAGCCGTACGTACAGGCCGACGATCACCAGCAGCAGGCTCGCCACGAACGGCAGCCGCCACCCCCAGCTCCCGAACGCGTCATCGCTCAGCGTCTCGCCCAGCACGAGGAACAGCCCGTTGGCCACGATGAACCCGACGGACGGTCCGAGCTGCGGGAACATCGCGTAGAGTCCGCGCTTGCCGGGCGGCGCGTGCTCGGTGGCCAGCAGAGCCGCGCCGCCCCACTCGCCGCCGAGGCCGATGCCCTGCGTGAACCGCAGCAGCACCAGCAGCACGGGGGCCATGACGCCGATCGCGGCGTAGCCGGGCAGCAGCCCGATCGCCACCGTCGACAGCCCCATCACGAGCAGCGACACGACGAGCATGGACTTGCGGCCGATCCGGTCGCCCCAGTGCCCGAACAGCGCCGAGCCGAGCGGGCGCGAGATGAAGGCCACGGCGAACGTCGAGAACGCCGCCAGGCTGCCCGCCACCGGGTCGAGGTCGGGGAAGAAGGCGGTGTTCAGCACCAGGGCCGCGGCGGTGCCGTAGATGTAGAAGTCGTAGAACTCGATCGCGGTGCCGATGAGGCTGGCGGCCGCGACCCTGGACCTGCTGGGGGCCGCCGTCTGGGGGGTTGTCGTCATTCGGGTCTCACCATGCGGACTAGCGTCTTGTGAAGCGATACGCGAACGCTATCACCTGGCCCTATGTCACATCAGATAGGTTCGTAGCCGACCTGCAGGGAAAGGAGCCGGCTTGGCCATCGATCTGGTCATCTTCGACTGTGACGGGGTGCTCGTGGACAGCGAGCCCATCTCCACGCGCGTGGGCACCGCCGCGTTGCGGCGCCTGGGCTGGACGATCGACGAGGCGGAGTACGCCGAGCGTTTCGTGGGCTGCACCAACGAATACTGGGCCGAGCAGGTCGGCGAGACGCCGCCGGGCTGGCGCGAGCGGCTCAACGCGGATCACAAGGCCGCGATCATGGCGGAGCTACGGGCCGTCGAGGGCATCGAGGCGGCGATCGACCAGCTCACGGTGCCGACCTGCGTGGCCTCCAACGGCCGGCACGCCACCATCCGCCGCAGCCTGGAGCTCACGGGGCTGGGCAAGCGGTTCGACGGGCGGGTGTTCAGCGCCGAGGACGTCGCCAGGGGCAAGCCGGCGCCCGACCTGTTCCTGCACGCGGCGCGCACGATGGGGGTGCCGCCGGAACGGTGCGTGGTGGTGGAGGACAGCCCGTTCGGGGTGACCGCGGCGATGAGCGCGGGCATGCGCTGCCTGGCCTACGCCGGCGGCTTCACCCCCGCCGACCGTCTCGCCGGCCTCGGCGCCACCCTCTTCCATGACCCGGCCGCCCTGCCTCGGCTGATCGCCTCGCTCGGCTGAGGAAAGCGTCACAGGGGTTCCAGCCCGACGTCGCCCGGTTCCACGAGCTCGCCCGGACCTGACCACACTGGCGGGCCGGTGCGCGAGGTCGTCACCGGCCGCGACCGGCGGGCTCAGGCGCGGAGCTTGACCACGTACCTGTAGCGGTCACCGCGGGCGGCCGATCGGGTGTATTCGACGGGCCTGCCGGCGCGGTCGTAGGTCCACCGCCTGATGACGATGAGCGGGCTGCCGACCGGGACGTCGAGGACGCGGGCCTCGCGTTCGTCGGCGGCCTCGGCGTGGATGCTCTCCGTGGCCTCGGAGACCTTGATGTCGAGGTCTTCCGCGAGGGAGGCGTACAACGACTGGCGCCGAATGAGGGCCTCCGGGTCGATGCGGGAGCCGATCCGGTCGGGAAGCCATGAGTCGAGGAGCGCGAAGGGCGAGCCCGAGCCCGTCCGCACCCTGCGGACCAGCCAGGCGACCTCGGAGGGGAGAAACCCGAGGATCTCCAGGGGAGGGCTGGGGTCGAGGCGCACCTCGACCTCGGTGATGCCCGGTTGCAGGCCCAGGTCGCGCAGGAGCACGGTGAAGCTGCGCAGGTTGCCGAGGGAGTGGCTGATGCCGAGGTCGGAGTTGACGTAGCTGCCGGATCCGCGGCGCCGGGTGATGAGGTTGGCCGCGGCGAGGTGGTTCAGCGCGACCCGCACGGTGTTGCGGCTGACGCCGTACTCCTCGGTGAGCGCCTCCTCGGACGGCAGGCGCTGCCCCGGTTTGTACCGGCCTTCGAGGATGTGCGTGCGCAGCGAATCAGCCACGATCTCGTGCGCATGGCGCTTGGTCATGCGGGCCCAACTCCCCTCGCTCGCGAACCCGGCGCAGACCGAAGTACCAGTCAACAAGCTCCATGCACAACATATACCAACAACATCCAGATTTGTACCTACAACTCTTGACACTGGTTGGTACCAATTCTTACGGTGGCGGCACGGGCGAGATACGGGGTGCGCCTGAGACCTGTCAGCACGTCATCTCGGGATGCGATATGCGAAACATCAGAGCCGGGGTCATGGCCGTCGTGACGGCGATCGCCCTGGCGGCCTGTTCGACCGTGGGAGGTCCGGCCGGCCAGAGCGCCGCGCCCAGCACCGGTGGTGGCGAAGGGCCGAAGGTGGCCTTCGTCTCCCAGGTGGAGGGCGTACCCTACTTCTCCGCTTTCAAGGACGGCGCGGAGAAGACGGCGCAGTCGCTCGGCATGTCCTACACCCAGGCGGGGCCGTCCACCGCGGACGCGACCGAGCAGCTGCGCATCTTCAACAGCCTCGTCCAGCAGGGCTACGCCGCGATCGCGGTCTCCCCGCTCGACCCCCGGTCGATGAACCCGGCCATCGCCGCCGCGCGGAAGAAGGGCATCGTCGTGATCACCTCCGACGCCGACGCGCCCGACAGCGAACGCCAGCTGTTCGTGCAGCAGGCCTCCGACGCCGCGCTCGGCGCGACCGTGATGGACGAGATCGCCAAGGCCATGGGCGGAACGGGCGAGTACGGCATCGTGTCCGGCGCGGCCGACACGCAGACGTTCAACAGCTGGGTGGCCGAGGCGCGCAAGCGGCAGCAGTCCACCTACCCCGCCCTGGAGCTCGTCGGCGGCGTGCGCTACACCACGGACACCGCGCAGGCGCTGAAAGAGGCTCAGGACCTCATGACCGCCTACCCCGACCTCAAGGCGATCATCGCGGTGCCCTCGACGGCCGTGCCCGGAGTGGCGCAGGCCGTCCAGAACGCCGGCAAGACGGGGAAGGTGGCGGTCTCCGGCTTCGGGTCGCCGAGGACGGCACGCACGTACGTCGAGTCCGGCGTGATGACCTCCACGGTGCTCTGGAACGTCCCGAACCTCGGTGTGCTGACCGTCTGGGCGATGAAGCAGCTGCTGGACGGCAAGCAGCTCGCCGCGAAGAACACCGTGCCGGGCCTGAAGGACCCCGTCGAGTACTCGGCGGCGACCAAGACACTCGTCATGGGCCCGCCGATGGTCTTCACCAAGGCGAACATCGCCCGGTATGACTACTAGGAGCGACGTGCGGCCCATCCTCTCGGTGTCCGGCCTGTCCAAGAGCTTCGGCGCCACCACGGCCCTCATCGACGTCGCTTTCACGCTCGGGGCCGGCGAGCGGCTGGCCGTGCTCGGCGAGAACGGCGCCGGCAAATCCACCCTGATCAAGATCATTGCCGGCGTGTACCCTCCCGACCGCGGCGAGATGACCCTGGACGGCGCCCCGCACCGGCCCTCCTCACCGGGAGCCGCGCTGGCCGGCGGCGTCAGCGTCGTCTATCAGGAGCCGTCGTTCTTCCCCCGGCTGTCGGTGCTGGAGAACCTCTACGTCGGCCGGGAGCCACGCGACCGCGCGGGCCAGGTCGACTGGCGCCGGATGCGCGGGCGCGGCGAGGAGCTGTTCCGGCGGCTCGACGTCCCCGTGGAGTTGCTGAGCCGCCGCATGGACGCGCTCAGCCTGGCCGAGCAGCAACTGGCGCTGATCGCGCGGGCGGTCGACGTCGAGGCCAAGGTGCTGATCCTGGACGAGCCCACCTCGATCCTGACCGACGCCGAGGTCCGCAGGTTGTTCCTCATCGTGCAGAGGCTCTCCGACGCCGGCGTCGGCGTGCTGTACATCACGCACCGCTTCGAGGAGCTGGAGCACGTCGCGGACCGGTTCATCGTGCTGAAGGACGGCAGGCTCGCCGGCGACCTGCCCGCCTCGGCGGCCGACCACGACAGGATCCTGGAGATGATGTCCGGCCGGCCGGTCAACGCCGCCATCAGCCGCTCGGCCGCGCGACCCGGGCCCGTCATGCTGGAGACCTCCGGGCTCACCGTGCCGGGCGCGGTCTCGGACGTCGACCTGACCGTCCGCGGCGGCGAGGTGGTCGGCCTGTACGGGCTCGTCGGGGCCGGGCGTACCGAGCTGGCCCTGACCGTCTTCGGCGCGCTGCGCCCCACCTCCGGCACCATGCGGGTGGACGGCCGGCCGCACACGCCGCGCGGCCCGCGTGACGCCATGGCCGCCGGCATCGCCTACCTGCCGGAGGACCGCAAGACGCTCGGCATCTTCCCCGGCATGGACACGCTCAGCAACATCACCGCCGTCAAGCTGCCGGAGCTCCTCGGCCGGCTCGGCGTCATCCGCCGCGCCGAGGAACGCAAGCTCGCGACCACGTGGATCGACCGGCTGCGCATCAAGGCCTCCACGCCGGCCTTCCCCGTCACCGGCCTGTCCGGCGGGCACCAGCAGAAGACGCTTTTCGCCCGGCAGCTCGCCACGGAGCCCAAGATCCTCATCCTGGACGAGCCGACCCGGGGCATCGACGTGGCCACCAAGACCGACATCCAGCAGCGCCTGGTGGAGGTCGCCCGCGAGGGCACCGCGGTGCTGGCCGTCTCCAGCGACCTGCCGGAACTGCTCGCCGTCTCCGACCGCGTCTACGTGATGCGCGAGGGCCGCGTGGCCGCGGAGCTGAGCGGCGACGACCTGACCGAGGACGCCGTGCTGCGCGCCACGATGGGGGTGAACCCGTGACCACGACGACCGTCCCCTCCGCGTTCGCGCCCTCCGCGCGCATGCTGGTCGTGCTCCGCAACGCGCTGCTGCCGATCCTCCTGGCCGCCGAGGTGATCTTCTTCACCGTGGCCGCCCCCGGCTTCCTGTCCGCGGCCAACCTCGCCAACGTGGTGATCAACTCGGCCGACCTGGCGCTGCTGGCCGCGGGAGTGACGCTGGTCGTCCTGCTGGCCGGGATCGACGTGTCCGTCGGGCCGATGCTCGGCGTGGTCGCCTGGGTCGGCGCCACGCTGTTCGTCGCCGGCATGCCGCCGCCGCTGGTCGTCGTCATCGCCCTGCTGCTCGGCGGCGCGCTCGGCGCCGTCAACGGCGCCCTGGTCGTCGGCGGGCGGATCTCCCCCATCATCACCACGCTGGGCACCGCCGCCATCTTCAAGACCGTGCTGTTCATCCTCTGGGACAGCACCGACGTCTTCGCCGGCCCCGTCGTGCCCGCGCTCGGCCCGGCCCGCGCCGGCGGGCTGCCCCTGGTGGGCCTGGTCGTGCTGGCCGTGTTCGGCGTGCTGGCGTACGTGCTGCGGCACCGGGTGTTCGGGCGGCGACTGTTCGCCATCGGCAACGACGCCGAGGGCGCGCGGCTGCTCGGGGTGCCCGTCGGCCGGACGGCGTTCGCGGCGTACGTGCTCGTGGGCGTCCTCGTCGGCCTCGCGGCGCTCATCTACGTCGGCCGGGTCGGTGTCGTCCAGGCCACGGCCGGCAACGAGCTCACCCTGCCCGCGATCGCCGCCGTGGTCGTCGGCGGCACCAGCATCCTCGGCGGCGAGGGCGGCGTCCTGCGCACCCTCGGCGGCCTGGCCTTCATCGCGCTGCTGCAGAACGGCGTCGTGCTGATGGGCGTGCCCCCGTTGTGGAACGGCGTGCTGGTCGGGGCGGCGGTCGCCCTCGCGGTCGCCTTCGACGTACTGACCCGGCGCACCCTCGACAAGCGGATCGGAGCCAGGAAATGACCACGGGAGCCCTGCCCCGGCGGCCGTTGCGGGACCGCGTGAGCGATCGCAGGGTGTTCCTCGCCGTGCTCGTCGTCGCCCTCGGCGCGCTGATGAGCCTGCTGTCGCCCTACTTCCTCGAAGTGGGCAACCTGCTGGCGATGACGCAGTACGGCGCGGTCATCGGCCTGCTGGCCCTCGGCGTGTCGCTGGTCATCCTCGGCGGCCGGGGCGGCATCGACCTGTCCGTCGGGTCCGCGCTGAGCCTGTCGGGCATCGTCATGGGCCTGCTCGCCCAGAACCTCGGCCTCAGCCCGTGGCTGGCCGCCCTCGTGACGGTCGCCTTCGGCGCGCTGCTCGGCTCCGTCAACGGCTTCATGGTCGCCCGGCTGGGCCTGCCCCCGCTGATCGTCACGCTGAGCACGCTCTTCCTGTACGGAGCGCTCGCCCAGGTGCTGACCGACGGAGGCCAGCTCGGCGGGTTCAACCGGGAGGGCTTCGCCGCCCTCGGCCAGAGCGCGATCCTCGGCGTACCCGCCCAGGTGCTGCTGGTGCTCGCGCCCGCGTTCGCCGTGGCCATCTGGGCGCAGAACCGCACCGCCTTCGGCCGGCGGCTGCACCAGATCGGCACCAGCGACCGGGCCGCCGCCCTGGTCGGGATCGACGTGAACCAGCTCAGATTCCGGCTGTACTGCCTGTCCGGCGCGCTGGCCGCGCTCGGCGCCGTGGTGACCAACGCGTGGCTGCTCACGGCCCGGCCCAGCGCCGGCCTCGGGATGGAGCTGCAGGCCATCACCATCGCGGTGCTCGGCGGCATCCACATCTTCGGCGGTCGCGGGCACCTCAGCGGCGTCCTGCTGGCGCTCGCCGTCGTGGTGGTGCTGTCCTGGGGGTTGCAACTGGCCCAGGTCGGCAACTCCGTGCAGACCGGCATCCTGGGCCTGGTCCTGGTCGGCGCCGCCCTGCTGAACAACCTCCTCAGCGGGAGGGCCCCAGGATGACCGCCACGAACCCGCGGCCCCTGGACGTGCTCGCGGTCGGGGACGCCAGCGTCGACTACTTCGTCCAGGTGCCCCACATCGCCACCGCCGACGGCAAGGCGATCGGGCGGCTGCTCAGCATCCAGGGCGGGGGCATGAGCGCCAACCTCGCCGCCGCGGCCGGGTTCGCCGGAGCCCGCAGCGGCCTGGTCACCGCCGTCGGCTCCGACGAACCCGGCCGCCAGGCGCTGGACCGGCTGGCCGCCCACGGGGTGGACGTGTCGGCGAGCATCACCGTCGCCGGCGGTCACACCTGGTTCTGCGTGGTCCAGCTCGACGACACCGGCGAGAAGTCCCTCGTCGGAGCGGTGACCGAGGTGAAGATCCCGGCCGCGGGACAGGTTTCCGACGACCTGCTCCGTACGGCGCGGGTCGTCGCCCCGCTCGCCGACGACCTCGGCTGGGCGCTCGACCTCGCCACCCGCGCCCGAGCGAACGGCGCGGCCGTGGCCGTGGACCTCGAACCCGACGCCGTCTCCGGACGCTGGGACGAGGTACGCGCCCTCGCCCGCGCCAGCGACCTCGTCTTCTGCAACCAGGGCACGGCCGAGGTGCTCGCCGGCGGCGATCCGGAACGTTGTGCCGCGCTGCTCATGTCCGCCGGCGCGTCCGTCGTCGTGGTGACCGGCGGGCGCAACGGCGCGTCGTGCCACAGCCGGGACGGGAGCTGGCTCGCGCGCGGGCCGCGGGTCGACGTCGTCGACACCACCGGCGCCGGAGACGCCCTGGCCGGGGCGTTCACCGGGTCCTGGATCCTCGGGCGCCCCCTCGCCGACTGCCTGCGCGCCGGCGTCGCCACCGCCTCCCTCTGCGTCGGCCACCTCGGCTCACGCGCCTACCTCGACGCCGGCACCGGCATCGGGACAACCCTGCGCAACGTCACCCTCGACGCCGCACCCCGTCTACAAGGAATCCGATGACCACTCTTCTGGACCGCATCCACGGCAGCCTGGCCGCCGCCTGCATCGCCGACGCCCTCGGCGCTCCCACCGAGGAACGCTCCATCCCGGAGATCCGGGAGCTGTTCGGCCGCAGGGTCGAGAGCTTCCACACGCCGCTGCCCGACGCGCCGTACGCGGTCGGGCGCGGGCCGGCCCAGATCACCGACGACTCCAGCCAGATGCTGCTGCTGGCCGAGGCGTACATCGAGCACGACGGAGCCGTCACCCCCGAGGTCATGGCCCGCCTGCTCATCGGCTGGTCCGGCAACCCCGCCTACTATCCCCACTTCGCCGGCCCCACCACGCGCCGGGCCATCGAACGCCTCAAGGCCGGCGACGACCCCTGGGAGGTGGGCAAGGCGGGTCGCATCATGAGCGAGGGCGCCAGCAACGGCGGCGCCATGCGGGTAGCCCCTGCCGGGCTGGTGCACCCCGGTGACGTCGAGGGCGCCGTACGCGCGGCCCACCTGACGTGCGTGCCGAGCCACCACACGAACATCGGCGTCGCCGGGGCAGCCGCCATCGCCGCCGCCACCGCCGCCGCCTGCGTGGACGGCGCGGACCTCTTCCAGGTCGTACGGGCGGCGCGGCGCGGCGCCGAACTCGGCGAGGCCCTCGGTTCCGAACACGGCCGGCACGTCCCCGGACCCTCCGTCGCCCAGCGCATCGACCTGGCCGTCACGCTGGCCGTACAGTCCCGCGACCTGGACGACGCCATCGAGCGGATCGCCTCCGTCATCGGCACGGGCCTGCCCGCGGCCGAGGCCTGCCCGGCGGCCATCGGCCTGCTGGTGGCGGCGGGCGGCGACCCGTTCAGGACCGCGGTCGCCGCGGCCACCGCCGGCGGCGACTCCGACACGGTCGGCTGCATGGCCGCCGCCGTCGCGGGCGCGCTCAACGGCATCGCCGCGGTGCCCGCCGCCGCGGTGGCACGGGTCGAGGAGGCCAACAAGCTCGACCTGTCCGGCGTGGCCGCCCGGCTGGCCGCTGTCGCCCGCCCGGCCCCGGTGAGCAGCGACGCCTGACCGCCGCTCAGGTCACGCGTGGTGGGATGCCGTCTCAGCCGACGCCGACCGAGGTGAGGGTGGATCCGGTGCGGGTCTTGGTGACCTTGAGCTGGGCGGAGATCCGGGACCTGAGCTCGGCGACGTGGCTGACGATGCCGACCGCCCGCCCGCCGTCGCGCAGCCCGTCGAGGATGTCGAGGACGCTGTCGAGGGTGTCCTCGTCGAGGGTGCCGAAACCCTCGTCCACGAAGAGCATGCCGAGCTCCGCCCCACCGGCCTCCGCCGTGACGACGTCGGCCAGGCCCAGCGCCAGGGCGAGCGAGGTGATGAAGCTTTCGCCTCCGGACAGCGTCGCCGGATCGCGGTCGACGCCGGTCCATCCGTCGGCCACCCGCAGCCCCAGCCCGCCGCCGGAACGTGCCCGGGACCCTGCCGTCTTCCGCAGATCGTGGCGTAGCAGGTAGCGTCCGCCCGACATGTGGTCGAGGCGTTCGTTCGCGGCGTCCACGACCTGCCGCAGCCGCTCGCCCAGCACGTACGACGACAGGCTCATGCTCCACCGGTTGTCGCTGGACGTGCCGCCGGCCAGCGCCGCCATCCGCTCCGCCAGCCGGTGCCGCTCAGCGGCCGGCCGCCACCGTTGGAGATGGCCCGACAGGTCGCCGTACAGCTCCTCCAGCCGCGCCACCCGCGCCACGGCCCGGTCGCGAACGCTCGACAGCCGCGTGTGCGCCTCCTCCAGCGCGTCGCGCTCCGCCTCGATCGCCGCCAGGTCGGGGGCGGGTTCCGCGGCGGCGGCGACCAGTTCGGGATCGGCCAGGGTGCTCGTGACGGCGGCGTGCTCGTCGTCGAGGCGGCGCAGCAGCTCCGCCTTGCTCTCCCGCTCGGACTGGCTCCTGACCGCCGCCTCCGCCTCCGCCACGTCCGCGAACCCGGCCTCGGCCGCCGCCTCCTCCGCGGCCTGCCCGGCCCTGGCCAGTTCGTCATGGGCCGCTGCCGCCGCCTGCGTCGCCTCCAGCGCCTCCCGCAGCAGCTCGGCCTCGTCACCCAGCCTGGCCAGCCGGGCGGTCAGGGTCGGGTCGCCGCCCCGCGCCGCGTCCAGCCGCGCGCCGAGCCGCCCGGCGTCACCGCTCAGCTCCTCATGTTTGGTACGGCGGGCCGCCAGCCTGGCGGCGACCCCGCGGCTCTCCTCCTCCAGGTCCTGCCGTTCGCGGTGGAGCCGCGCCACGTCCCCGGCCAGCTCGTCCTCCCGCCCGGCCGACTGCCGCAGCCTGCGCAGCTCTTCCTCGGCCGCGGCCAGCACGACCGCGCCGTCGACCTCGTACACGGGCGCCCCGGCCTCCATGCCACCGCTCTCCCGGCCGGTGGAGCCTGCCCCGGGTTCCTGCACGACACCCGCGGCGGGTGGAGTGTCGAGCTGCCCGGGTGGTGCGGCGAGGCCGGTGGTGGCGAGGCCGGTCCGCAGGCGGGCGCGTTCGGATCGCAGGCGCGTATGGTGAGCGCGGTGCGCGGCCAGGGCCTCGGCGATCTCCATGGCCTGGTCCCTGACCCGCTCGCGTTCGCTCTCGATGCGGCCGAGCGCGTCCGTCAGGGCAGGCTCGCGACCGGCCGCCGTCTCCAGACGGGCGACCTCCTCCTCCGCCAGCGAAACCCTCTCCTCGGCTTCCGCCACGTCCAGGCCCTCCGTGGCCTCGGCCGCGTCGGCGTGCCGGGACTCCAGCGAGGCGAGCGCACGTTCCGCCGCCTCGCGCTCGGCGAGCGCGGCCTCGTGCTCGGTTTCGGCCGCGTGCTCGTCGTCGGCCGAAGGAGCGCTCGGGGCGGGGGCGGCGGGAGCGGGATGGTGGCCGGAGCCGCACACGGCGCACGGCTGCCCGTCGGCCAGGTCGAGGGCCAGCTCGGCCGCCATGCCGTCGATGCGGGCCTGACGCAGGTCGAGCCATCGTTCGCGTAGCGTCTGGGCCCGGTCGACCAGCACCTGATGGGCGGCGACGGCCGCGTCCAGCTCCACGGCGAGGGCATCGCGGCGGTGCGTGGCCTGCAGCGCGGCTCTGGCGGCGTCGAGACTCGCGACGGCGGCGGGGAGGGCCGCCGCCTGCGCGCGTAGGTCGGCCAGAGCCGCGCCGGCCTCGGCGAGCCGGCCGGGGAGCTCGGCCTCCGCGGCGGACAGCTCGGCCTCGCGCTGCGACAACTCGTCCAGCTCGGCCGCCAGCCTGGCGAGCTCGCCGTCGATCTCGATCAGGTGGGCGGCGGCGTCGCGGACGGCCTGGGCGGCCGGGATCCTGGCGGCGTGCGTACGGGCCTCGGCGAGCACCCGCTCGGCCTGCTCGATGAGGCCGGGCAGGACGGCCAGCCGCTCGGCGACGGAAGCGTCGGCCTCGACCAGCGCGGCCAGCTCCTGCTCCACGCGCAGCAGGTCGCGCCTGACCACCGACAGCCTGGCCTCCTCCGTGAGCAGCTCCGACAGGCGCGCGATCTCGGCCCGTCGTTCCCGTTCGAGGTTGGCCAGCCCGGCGGCCGAAGGGTCCTCGGCGCCGGGCACCGGGCCTGCGTCCTTCCTGCGCGGCGGAATCGGCGCACGGTCCTCATCTCTCACGGGAACCGGAGCGCCGTCCCCCCGGCGCACCGGACCGGGTGTGAGGTCCGTGTGGCCTGGCGTGGGAGGGGCACCGGGTGCCGGCCGTTCGGTGGCGGACAGGAG
>NZ_JAAAHR010000215.1:0-14228 GCF_009908215.1 Nonomuraea sp. K271
ACAGATGGACGCCTCCGTGCCGGGCGCGCCCTGGTGGGCGGGGGTCGAGGGGGCCACGTGGCGCTCGCCCGAGGGTCCCGGATCCACGATCGGCGACCGGCAGAACCATCCGGTGGTGCACGTGTCGTGGAACGACGCCAACGCCTACGCCACGTGGGCGGGCAAGCGGCTGCCGACCGAGGCGGAGTGGGAGATGGCGGCGCGCGGCGGGCTGGAGCGCAAGAAATACCCGTGGGGCGACGAGCTGGCGCCCAAGGGCCGGCAGCGGTGCAACATCTGGCAGGGCCGTTTCCCGTCCGCGCCGAGCAAGGGGACGGTACCGGTCAAGTCGTTCCAGCCCAACGGCTACGGCCTCTACAACGTCTCGGGCAACGTGTGGGAGTGGACGGCCGACTGGTGGGGCACGACGTGGGAGGCGTTCGCCGACAACCCCACAGGGCCGGCCGAGGGCGGCGCCAAGGTGATCCGCGGCGGGTCGTACATGTGCCACGACTCCTACTGCAACCGCTACCGCGTGGCCGCCCGCACCTCCAACACTCCTGACTCCGCTTCCGGGCACACGGGTTTCCGCTGCGCGGCTCTAGTCTGATCGCATGTCACGAACCCTGCGACTGCTGATCACCGGCGGCGGCACCGGTGGTCACACCTATCCGGCCCTGACGACCCTGTCGGCCGTCCAGCGACGTCAGGTGCCGCACGACGTGCTCTGGGTGGGCACGGCCAACGGTCTCGAGGCGAGGATCACCGCCGAGCACGGCATCCCGTTCAAGGCGATCACCACGGGCAAGCTGCGCCGCCGGCCCAACCTCAAAGAGCTGGGCACGAACATCGCCGACGTGTTCCGCATCCCGGTCGGGGTGCTCCAGGCGGTGGCGCACGCGGCGCGCTACCTTCCCGACGTGGTGTTGTCGACCGGGGGCTACGTGGCGGTCCCCATCGGCGTGGCGGCCAGGCTGATCCGCCGCCCGCTGGTGATGCACGAGCAGACGACGGTGGTCGGGCTGGCCAACCGGATCCTGTCCAGGCTGGCGACCAGGATCGCGTTGTCGCACGAGTCGTCGCTCGAACATCTGCCCGAGCCGGCCAGGAAGAAGGCCGTGGTGACGGGCAACCCGATCCGGCCGGAGCTGCTGCAGGGCAACAGGGCGGCGGCGTACGACCTGTTCGGGCTGACGTTCGAGGTGCCGCTGATCTACGTGACAGGCGGGGCGCAGGGCAGCAAGCAGATCAACACCCTCATCGCCGAGGTGCTGCCGCGGCTGCTGCCGCACGCGCAGATCGTGCACCAGTGCGGGCCGGCGTGGATCGACCAGATGCGGGCCGTCGAGCTGCCCGGCGAGCTGTCCGAGCGCTACCACCCGGTGCCCTACGTGGGAGGGGAGCTGGCCGACCTGTTCGCCGCGGCCGACGTGGTGATCTCGCGCAGTGGCGCGGGCACGGTCTCCGAGCTGACGGCCGTCGGCAAGCCGTCCGTGCTGATCCCGCTGATCCCGACCGGCGGCGACGAGCAGCGCAAGAACGCCGGCTACCTGGCCTCCGCGGGAGCGGCCAGGGCGCTGCTCGAGCCGCGGCCGACGGCCGACCAGCTGCTGGCCGAGCTGATGCCGCTGCTGGCCGACCACGAGCTGCGGCACACGATGGGGCAGGCGGCGGCGAAGCTGGGCCGGGTGGACGCGGCCGACGCCCTGTGCGACGTGCTGCTGGAGGTCGCGGGTCAGGGGTCGAGGTAGCGGAAGGCCTCGTGGGCGGAGCTCACGCTCCGCCTGAGTGCCTGTTCCAGCCGGTCGGCGTCGCGGGCCAGCCGTTCCAGTTCGGGAACGGCGAACCCGTCGGCCCCGGTCTCGGCCACCAGTTCCTCGTACTGATGCATCCGGCCGCGCAGCTCCTGGATCTGCTCGTGGGCGATGTACGCGCGCTCGGCCTCGGTGACGTTGGCGGCGTAGCGTTCCAGGGCCTCGACGCGGGCCAGCACCGCCGCCTCGCTGCTGTCGAGCGCCCGTGCCAGCGGTTCGGCCACGGCGGCCACCTCGGGTGTGAGCCCCTGCGAGACGGTCTCCCTGTGCTGGGTGCGCAGCACGGACAGCTTGCCCAGGAGCCGGGCGATCTCCCACTCCTGCGCGGGCAGCATCACGGCGTTGCGCACGTCGTCGAGCATGCCCTCGGCGTTGACCCGGGAGCCGGTCACGGTCGCGATGGCCCGCTGGGCGCGGGCGAGCAGCCGCCTGGACGCCTCGTCGAGGTCGTCGGTCAGCACGTAGCGGCCCTCGTACCAGCGCAGTTGCTCGTAGATCTGCCGCTCGTACTCCTCCTCGTCCTCCTCGTCCAGGTCGGTCCTGACGAACAGCACGACCATGACGGGGATCAGCATCAGCAGGAGCATGAGGATGCCGAGGCCCCTGCCCAGGCCTCCCACCCCAAGAACCAGTCCGAGGAACGCCACCGTGCCGAAGCCGGCGGCCATGCGATACCGTGCGCTCGACGCGGCCCGCCGCGATTCCGGCACCCAGCCCTGGCGCATCTTCATCAGCACCAGCCGGCTCTCCCTGAGCAGCTGAGCGTCGTCGGGCGGCACCCCGGGGTCCACTACCACATCCGCCACAAAACCGGATACTAGGGGAAATCAGCCATTGAGGTGTCGAAATGCCTCGTGTGCGGAGCTGACGCTGTTGCGTAATGCCTGTTCAAGGCGGTCGGCGTCGTCCGACAATCGGCTCAGCTCCGGCACGGCCGATCCGTCGGCGCCCGACTCGGCGAGCAGTTCCTCATAGCGGGGCAGCCGGGCGCTGAGCCGCTCGATCTGGTGCCTGGCACGGTAGGCGCGCTCGGCGTCGGCCACGTGGCCGGCATACCGTTCCAGGGCCTCGACGCGGGCCAGCACCGCCCGCTGGCTGCTGTCGAGCGCCTCGGCGAGCGGCCCCGCCACGGCGGCCACCTCCGGCGTGACGCCCTCCGCGACCACCTCCTGGTGCTCGGCGCGCAGCGCCGACAACTTGCCCAGCAGCCGGGCGATCTCCCACTCCTGCGCGGGCAGCATCACGCCGTTGCGCACGTCGTCGAGCAGCCCCTCGGCGTTCACGCTCGAGCTCATGACCTGGTCGATCGCCGCCTGGGCCCGGCTCATGAGCGGCCTGGCGGCATCGTCGAGATGCTCGCGGAGCACGAAGCGGCCCGCGTACCCGCGGGCGTGGTCGTAGACCTCGCGTTCCAGGGCGTGCCGGCGCTCCACCTCGGCGTCAGGCCGGGGCCGCAGCAGCACGCTGACGACCAGCAGGGCCGCGCCTGTCATGATCACCACGAAGGCGGTGTACTGCTCGGCGACGAACAACGTCAGCCCGTACACGGCGGCCGCCACGGCCGTCAGGGAGGCCGCCATCCTGGCCATGGTGCCCGCCATGGGCCGGTGTCCCCTGTGTGTGGGCACCCACCCCGCATGCACGCGGGCGAGCAGCTTGCGGTTGTCGCGCAGGAGGGCCGCCACGTCGTCGGGCAACGCCGGATCGGTGATCACCTTCGCATGACGTCCGGCCACGTTACTGATCCTATGTCCCGGTCTGTCCGACTGTCAGCTCTCCAGGTAACGGAAGGCCTCGTGCGCCGACCGCACGCTGCGCCGGAGCGTGCGCTCCAGAACGTCGGCGTCCTCGGCCAGCCGCTCGATCTCGGGTACGGCCAGCGCGTCGGCGCCCGACTCCGCCAGCAGCTCCTCGTACTTCGGCAGCCGGGCGCGCAGCTCCTCGATCTGACCGCGGGCGTGGTAGGCACGCTCGGCGTCGGCGACGTGGGCGGCGTAGCGTTCCAGCGCCTCCACGCGGGCGACCACGGCCGCCTCGCTGCCGGCCAGCGCACGTTCGAGCGGCTCGATCACCGCGGCGACCTCGGGCGCGATGCCCCTGGACAGCAGCTCCCTGTGCTCCAGGCGCAGCGCCGACAGCTTGGCCAGCAGCCGGGCGATCTCCCACTCCTGCGCGGGCAGCATCAGGGCGTTGCGCACGTCGTCGAGGAGGCCCTCGGCGTTGATGTGGGAGCGCAGCACCGACCCGATGGCCCGCTGCGCCCTGGCCAGCACCTTCCCCGCCTCCTCGTCGAAGTCCTCGGGCAGCAGGTAGCGGCCGTCGTACCAGCGGGCCTGCTCGTAGACGCCGCGCTCGTGCGGCCGGTCGTCGTCCACCACCTCGCCGATCGAGGCGATCTTGATAAGGACGATGAAGACGTACGTGCCGAGCAGCATGAACCCGGCGGGCGCGAGCGGCGAGGCCAGCAGGACGGCCATGAAGGCGATCACGGCCGGGGTGGCGGCCAGCAGCAGCGCGCCGGAGGCGCTCCGGTGGCGCGGCTGCGCCGGGGCGGCGGGGGGCACCCAGCCCGCCCTGATCCTGGACAGCAGGGGAACGTGGGCGCGCAACAGTCCGGCGACCTCCGGGGGTACTCCCGGATCGACTACCACACCCACGTTCTGTCCTGGCACCCTGGCGCCCCCAACGCTCGTGATATGTGGATATTACGTAACGTTTCCCTTAGATGTCAGCCTCCGAAAGGTCAGGTTGGGGAACCACCACGTCCGCACGCCGAGCACCTCCATGGTCGCGGGCACCGGCACGAGACGGACCACCGTGGCGTCGACCAGCACCGCAGCGGCCAGCCCGACGCCCGTCACCCGCAGCGCGCGATCGTCGAACGCGCCGAAAGCGGCGAACACGCAGAACATGATCGTAGCCACCGCGGTAATGACCCGGGCGGTCGCGGCCGGTCCCGAGGCGACCGCGCGGCTGTGGTCACCGTCCCGGAGTACTCCGCCCTGGCGCGAGCCACGGCGAGCAGCACGTGGCCGGTCAGGTCGAGCGGCCGGGCATCCGGCTGGTTCGCGTACGCCAAGATCATCGAACGGACGGTTCACGACGTGCTCTGCTGGATCTCCCAGAGGGCCATCTCGGGGACGCCCGCCTTGACCAGCGCGTTCCAGGCGCCCATCCGGTCCACCGGATCGGCGAGCACGGCGCGCAGCAGCGGGCGCAGCTCGGCGTGCTCGCCGTGGCCGGTCCCGTCCTCCGTCCACATCGCCCCGAGCGCCTGGTGCAGCGCCGGCGACCTGACCGCCGCCGTACGGACCAGTTCCTCCAGGATGCGTACGCGGTCCAGGTAGGGCAGGCCGCGTCCCTCCCCCAGGGCGCGCAGCAGCAGGTCGAGCAGGCGCCGGTGCCGGGGCGTGTGGCCGGTGGCGACCGCGACGACGACGTCTCCCATGCCGTGGCCCCCGCCCGCGTCGTCCTTGGCCCCGAGCAGGACGTCCTCCGTGCCGTCGTCGATCACCCGGTGCGCCGACAGCGCGGTGAGCAGGCCGCTCCAGCCCTCGTGCCCGAGGTTGCCCTTCCACAGATGGGTGAGCGCGGACCAGCGCTCCAGGGGGTCGGGTCCCGCGAGGAGCGAGGAGACGCTGACGGGCTGGTCGGAGGCGGCGACGATGAGGAGGGTGAGGTTCGCGGAGTAGGCGGCCAGCCGGCGGGGCACCGTGTGACGTACCGGCAGGAAACCCGTGAAGTGGCGGCGGGGGCGTTCGTGCAGCGAGCGTCGCAGCAGCCCCGCCAGAAGCGTGACGCACCGCTCCCGCACCGCGGCGGGCACCTCGCCCAGCAGTTCCAGGATGAAGCCGACGGTGGGCCCGCGCTCGGCCAGGCAGGAGTGGGACGTCACCGCGTACAGCAGGTCGTCGTCCACGGCCTGCACGAGCGCGAGAGGCTCGTCGCCGGCCAGGCGGCGCCTGCGGTCGAGGTCGCGCAGCGCGTAGACGGTCAGCCAGGCCACCAGGAACTCGCCGAACGTGGAGTGCAGGAACGCGTGGCCGTTCCTGCGTACGAAGAAGAAACGTTCCGTGGCCTTGCGCACCCAGTCGATCCGCTCGCCCTCGTCGCCGGGGTCGTCCTCGCCGCCGTGGCACAGGGCGGGCAGGTCGCGTTCGAGCGCCTCGTCGGTGAGGACCTGGCGGCCCCTCGCCAGCATGGACAGCGCCGCCGTGCCGAGCAGCACCAGCTCCTGGTCGATCGCGACCCGCCGGGCCCCGCCGGTCTCCCGCTCGGTGTAGTCCCTGAGCAGCACCTCGTACAGGCGGGCGCGGCCGAGCGGGCCGTGGTCGTGCTGCAGCGCGTTGCCGCCCGCGTCGTAAAGGGCCAGCAGCAGCAGGAGCAGCGGCTGCCTGGCCATGTCGCCGTGCACGAGCGCCGCCTGCGCGGGCAGCGGTTTCAGGTCGCGCCTGGCCAGCAGGGACCGGTTGGCCTGGTCCCAGATGTCCAGCCACTGCCGCACCTGGTCGTCTTCGAACGGCTGGAGCTGCAGCGCCAGCAGCCCCTCGGGGTACCTGATCCGGTCGGCCACCACCGTACGGCTGGTGACGATCACCGCGACGGGCCGCCCGAGACCGGCCTCCCTGGCCTGGAACTCCCGCACGTGCTCCAGGTAGTCGAAACGGTTGACGCCGCCCTGCAGCAGCTCGTCCAGGCCGTCGAGCAGGATCACCGGCATCGCCCCGTCCCCGGCCGCCACCAGGTCGGCGTAGCCCACCTGCTCGTCCAGCACCCCCTTGAGCGCCTGCTCGATCTGCTCGGTCACGCCCGCGCGTGCGCCCACCCCGCCCAGCTCCACCCTCATCGGCAGGAACTCCGACCTGGCCAGCCGGGCGGCGAGCACCTCGGTCAGCTTCGTCTTGCCCGAGCCCGGCTCCCCCAGCACCAGCAGGGGCGCCCGGGTGGCGCGCAGCGAGGTGAGGTGGCCCACCAGGAACGCCTCGGGGTCGGGCAGCAGGCGCCGGTCCTCCCACCAGGCCCGCTCGGCGGGCGCGGCGTCGCGGGTCAGCTCCGCGACCCGGCAGCGCGGGGTGAGGTAGCCCTCGCCGAGCAGCGGGAGCGTGACGTCCTCGGGAAGTTTGCCGGCCACGAGGAGCGGCTGGTCGAGTGCGTTGGCCGCCATCCTGGCCAGGTGGATCACCGGGCGGTCGCCGACCCTGGGCGGCGCCAGCTCGGCCAGCAGCCACGCCACCCGCGACAGCGCCGTGCCGGGCGGCGGCTTCTCCGTGACGAGGCTGCGCACCCCGAACTCGTGGCTGTCGAGCGCCAGCGAACGGTAGTCCTCGTCGTAGACGCGCAGGGCGTGCGCGGGCGGGCCCTCGGCGAGCATGCGGGGCAGCAGGAGCTGGTCGTCGACGCTCAGCTCGTCCCAGATCGACAGGCCGCCCACGTACCCGGCCAGGGCCTCGGACATGTGCAGGAAGGCACGTTCCACGGCGCGGCGCGTCTCGGCGTACGGCACATGCGGCTCGGGCGTGGGCAGTCGCTCCAGCAGCAGCTCAGCCACCAGCCTGGCGAACCGCTCGGGCGTCGGGACCCCGTGGGAGATCTTCCCGCCGCGGTCGAGCCGCTCCAGCGTGAACGGCAGCTTCGCCTCGCCCAACGCCTCGAAGTACGCCGACACGACGATCACGGCGTGCGCCGCGGCCAGCCGTTGCGTGCGGGTGTGCCGGTCGACGCCGCTCTTGAGCTTCGGCATGCGGCGTACGGTCTCCTTGCCGTAGCGCACGATGCCGTCGCGCATGTCGGCCAGGCCCGCCGCCAGCCGCCCGCCGCCGGCCAGGGCCCAGCCGGTGCGCTCGGCGGCCGAGGCGAATCCGACGACCTTGACGAGCCTGCCGTCCTTGCATCCGAGGATCCTCAGGGCGTCGGCGTAGCTCGGGGTATCGATCATGGCCTTCTCCTGGGGACGGAGGTGTCCCATCATGCGCTGTACGCCCGCGTTCGGGCAGGCTTCCCCACCATGCCGGTCTGGCTCCCCGTCCTTGCGGTCATATGCCCTTCAGGGCTTGCGCGATCTCCGGCAGCGCCGCCGGATCCTCGATCGTGGACGGCGCGGTGTACGGGCGGCCGTCGGCGATGTCGCGCATCGTGGCGCGCAGGATCTTGCCCGAGCGGGTCTTCGGCAGCCGGGCGACGACCACGGCGCGGCGGAAGGCGGCGACGGGGCCGACGCGCTCGCGTACCAGGGCTGCCAGCTCGCGCTCCACCTCCGCGGGGTCGCGCTCCGCACCGGCCTTCAGCACCACGAACCCGATCGGCAGCTGCCCCTTCAGCTCGTCGGCCACGCCGATCACGGCGCACTCCGCCACGTCGGGGTGGGCGGCGATGACCTCTTCCATCGAGCCGGTGGACAGCCGGTGCCCGGCGACGTTGATCACGTCGTCGATGCGGCCCATGACATAGAGGTAGCCGTCGGCGTCGAAGTGGCCGCCGTCGCCGCTCAGGTAGTGGCCGGGGTAGCGCTCCAGGTAGGAGCGGGCAAAGCGGGCCTCGTCGCGGTAGAGGGTGGGCAGCGCGCCGGGCGGCAGCGGCAGCTTGACGGTGACCGCGCCGTCCACCCCGGGCGGGCAGTCGTTGCCGTCGGCGTCGAGGACGTGCACGTCCCAGCCGGGCACCGGCTTGGTGGGCGAGCCGGGCCTGATCGGCAGCGGCTCGATGCCTACGCAGTTGGCGGCCACCGGCCAGCCGGTCTCGGTCTGCCACCAATGGTCGATGACGGGGATGCCGAGCAGGTCCGACGCCCAGTGGTAGGTGTCGGGATCGAGGCGCTCGCCGGCCAGGAAGAGGTATCGCAGGGCTGACAGGTCCTGCGGTTTCGCGAAATTTCCGCTTGGGTCCTCCTTCTTGATGGCCCGGATCGCGGTCGGCGCGGTGAACAGCGTCCGCACCCCGTACGTGGCCACCACCCGCCAGAACGCGCCCGGGTCCGGGGTGCCGACCGGCTTGCCTTCGTACAGCACGCTCGTGCAGCCCGCCAGCAGCGGCGCGTACACGATGTAGGAGTGGCCCACCACCCAGCCCACGTCGGACGCGGCCCAGTAGACCTCGCCGGGAGCGGCGCCGAACACGTGGGCCATGCTCCAGTGCAGCGCCACCGCGTGCCCGCCGTTGTCGCGCACGACGCCCTTGGGCGAGCCCGTCGTGCCGGAGGTGTAGAGGATGTAGAGGGGGTCGGTGGCGGCCACGCTCACGCAACCGGCCGGCTCGGCCTCGCGCACGGCCCGCTCCCAGTCGAGGTCGCGCCCCTCGGTGAGCTCGGCCACCGCCTGCGGCCGCTGGAGGATCACGCAGCGCTCAGGCCGGTGCGCGGCCTGAGCGAGTGCCTCGTCCAGCAGCGGTTTGTACGCCACCACCCGGGCCGGTTCGATGCCGCAGGACGCCGTGAGCACCACCTTGGGCCGGGCGTGGTCGATCCGCATCGCCAGCTCCCTGGCGGCGAACCCGCCGAAGACCACCGAGTGCACCGCGCCCAGCCGCGCGCAGGCCAGCATCGCGATTACCGCCTGGGGCACCATCGGCATGTAGACGACCACGGTGTCGCCGGCCCGCACGCCGAGGTCCCGCAGCATGCCCGCGGTCCTGGCCACCTGGTCGAGCAGTTCGGCGTAGGTGAGGACACGCGCCGTGCCGGTGACCGGGCTGTCGTGGATCAGCGCCGCCTGCTCGCCGCGCCCGGCCGCGACATGCCGGTCGACCGCGTTGTGGCAGGTGTTGAGCCGCCCGTCGGGGAACCAGCGGCCGTCACCGCCGAACGTGGTGGCCGGCGCCACGTCCCAGTCGATGCCGCGCGCCGCCTCGGCCCAGAACGCGCCGGGCCGCTCGATGCTCTGCCGGTAAGCCTCGTCGTAACCGCCCACTGATCGATCAGACCAGCCCGCGCCCCCATGGCGCAAGATACATGGATGACCGATGACTTGATCCTTTCCGTCGTGATGGGATCGCGGGCGTACGGGCTCGAGACCGAAAGCTCCGACACCGACCGGCGGGGCGTGTTCGTGGCGCCGACGGCGGCGTTCTGGCGGCTGGAGAAACCGCCCACCCACCGGGACGGGCCACTGCCGGAGCAGTTCTCGTGGGAGGTGGAGCGTTTCTGCCGCCTCGCCCTCGACGCCAACCCGACCGTCCTCGAATGCCTGTGGTCGCCCATCGTGGAGGTGATCACGCCCGCCGGGCGGCGGCTGCGCGAGCTGCGGACGGCGTTCCTGTCGCAGCGGGCGCAGCGCACGTTCGCCGGCTACGCCGACGACCAGTTCCGCCGCGTCGACCAGGACGCGCCCAGGTGGAAGCCGGCCATGCACATGGTGCGGCTGCTGCTCAGCGGCCTGCACCTGGTGCGCCACGGCGAGCCGCTGGTCCAGGTGGGACCGCACCGCGAGCGGCTGCTCGCGGTGCGGCGCGGTGAGCTGCCGTGGGCGGAGGTGAACGCCTGGCGTGCCGCCCTGGGCGCCGAGCTGGCCGCGACGCCCAGCGTGCTGCCCGCCGCGCCGGACCGGGACCGGGTGGAGGACTTCCTCGTCGGCGTACGGAAGGAGCACCTGTGAGCGGGCAGCCCGGATGGCCGGCGGAGATCGGCCTCACGGAACGTCGGGGTCGGCCGAGAGGACGAGCCTGACGGCGAACGTGCGGTAGCCGGCCCGGTCGAACGCCCTGGCCATCGGCGCGTTGCCCGCGTCGGTGTCGGCCACGATCCGCTGGACGCCGCGCTCGGCGTGGAAGCGGGTGATCTCGGCGAGGAGGTCGTCGACGTAGCCGTGGCCGCGGTGCTCGGGCACCACGCCGAGATAGCCGACCACGGGCCCGCCGTCGTTGGCCGACGGCAGGGCGAACCCGACGAGGTCGCCGCTCCTGTCGTAGGCCAGCCGCCACCACGACCGCTCGCCCGGCATGGACATGTAGTCGCGGACCTCCTCACGGGCCTGCTCCACCGGGTCCATGGTGCGCAGGGCCTGGCGCGTGGCGAAGTCGAGCGTGCCGACGGCCACCCGCCGGAACGCCTCCACGAAGACCTCGTCGTCCTCCTCGCCGCGGAAGACGAGCCGCTGCGACGGCTCCGGCACGGGCGCGTCGCCGGCCGTCCACGCGTAGCGCAGGCGTTCGAGCTCCTGCGTCAGCCCGGCGCGGCCGGCCGCCTGCCAGCGCCAGCCGATGGCCGCCGTGGCCTCGGGGTCGTCGCGCCAGCCTTGGAGGACGAAGACGTGGTACTCGGGTGCCCGCCCGAAGGCGGCATGGGCGTGGTTCAGCAGTTCGGCGGCCAGGCTCACCCGGTCGCGGGCCGACGGGTGCACGTAGACGCAGTCCAGCGCGAGCGGCCTGCCGCCGTCGGGGAAGCCCCACCAGACGGCGCGGGCGAGGATGTCGCCGGTGTCGTCGTCGGTGGCCAGCCAGACGCGGTCGTAGCGGTAGTTGCCGCTGTCGAGACAGGACAGCAGGCGGTCGGGGTGCGCCCAGCTGATGGACTCGTCTACGACGCAGCCGAGCAGGCGGTCCAGGTCGTCCTTGACCGCGGGACGGAAACGCATGGTTCCTCCGAGAAGTGGAAGCGGGCGCGGGGAGCGCCCGGGGTCGTGCCGAACATCTCTGCGCCTCCTTTCTTCCGACTTTTCGGTGTCAGCTGGCACCGTAACAGAAATATCGCGACAGGATGGGCTGGTGAGCTCTCACCACGACGACACGCTGCCCCTGCAACCACCGATCCGGCTGCCCGGCGACGCCACGCTCGCGGCGGCGGTACGCGCCGCCCCGCTGGCCGAGGAGCTGAAGGCGGAAGGCGACGACTCGGAGGTGCTGGCCGCCTGGGCGGGACACTGCCGTGACCTGCTGGCCGCCGACGGCACCCTGCTGCTCGAATTGGTCAGGATGTTCCTGACGCGCGAGCCGCACCAGGGCGTGGTGCCGGAGACGCTGACGGGGCTAGGGCTGGTGCGGCAGGAGGAGCCGTACACGCTGAGCTGGCTCGGCCTGTGGGTGGCACGGCTGATCGTGGCGGCGACCACGGGGCAGGAAATCCCGGTCATGGGCTCGCTCGCGGACGCCGACGCCGGGGCGCTGCTGCACGGCCTGCGCTCCTATCCGGAGGCGGAGCGGGACGAGGAACTGGCGGGCTGGCTGAAGGGCAGGGACAACGGCGACGCGGTCGCCGAGATCGGCGCGGCGCTGGCCACGGTCAGCCCGCTGAGCCGGGCGATCGGCATCGAACTGCTGGCGACGCAGTTCGGCGACGAGGGCCGGCTGGCACTGTCCAGGCAGCTGGAGAAGCGCAAGCTCGGCGCGGTGATCGCCGCGAGGACCGGTCGTACCGACCGGCAGCCCGCGCCGGACGAGATCGCGTGGGTGCTGGTGGACATGGCGGCGGCCCTCCTGGAGTTCGGTGACCAGCCGGGCCAGGTGATCGAGTCGATCGCCCTCGGCATGGACGCCGACGAGCAGGCGGGCACGATCCCGATCCTGGCCTTCGGCGACCATCCGTGGACGGGTCAGGTGCTGCGGCTGTTCATCGACCACCACCCGGACGAGCGGGTCGCGGCGGCGGCCCGCAAGGCACTGCGCAGGCTCCGCGGCCTCGCCGACGTCCGCGGATAGCGACGGCGGACGCAGGGCGGGCAGGGGTGGTCACGGCGGGGCGGCGGCCTGCCGCTGGTGCTCCAGGCGCACTTTCTTCGGTACGCACATCCGCCAGGCCTCCAGCACCAGTTCGCGCATCTCGGCGGCGTCGATGGCGGCGAGCCGCACCACGACCCAGTTGAAGCGCAGGTCGGAGTCTCTCGGCATGAGGAACCTGTCCGGCTCGGCCGCCACGAGCGCCGCCCGCTCCTCCTTCGGGAAGCCGAAGCCCATCAGTGTCTCGTCGCGCGAGAACGCCACGTAGACGATCTTGCCCACCCGGAACTTGGTGCGGTCGCGGATGAGGTGCTCAGTGGTGCGCGGGAGCGTGCGCGCGAACCGCCGTACGTCGTCGACTGTGACCACGCGGGCAACGTTACCGGTTGCCCTCGGCGGCCGAGATGTCGGCGAGGGCGGAGTTCTCGTCGCGCTCGACGGCGAGGTCTCCCAGGCTGACGATGCCGACGGCACGGCCGTCCTCCACCACGGGGAGGCGGCGTACGGCGTGCGAGCGCATCATCCGTACGGCCTGGTCGATGCCCGTCTCCGGATCGACGGCTTCGACGGCCGGGCTGCACGCCTCGCGTACCGGCGTGTCCGGGCCGCGCTCGTCGGCGACCACGCGCACGGTGATGTCGCGATCGGTGACGATGCCCTGCATGCGGCCGCCGTCGTTGACGATGATCGCTCCGGCGTCCTGCTCCCGCATGAGAGCGGCGGCGGCGGACACCGGCTGGTCGCCTTCGATCGTCGCCGGGTGGGCTGTCATGACATCTGCCACGGTCTTCGCCATGAGGTCCTCCTGTGGGTGGGTTTCCGCCCCCCTACCCGGGTGCTCTCCCGATTCACCACGCGGGCGCAGCCGCCGCCGAAGACGTCCTGCCGTCTCGTACAGCGAGATGGTTTCTCTTGGATCGTGAGATACGCGCTAGGGTCGCCGGCAACGGTCCGGCGAGATGGAGGAGTTCGCGATGGAAGCCGTCTACACGCATGGCCACCACGAGTCGGTGCTGCGCTCGCACCGCCGGCGCACCGCCGGCAACTCGGCCGCGTACCTGCTGCCCCACCTGAAGTCCCACATGAAGGTGCTCGACGTGGGCAGCGGCCCCGGCACCATCACCGCGGACCTCGCGACCAGGGTGGGGCACGTGACGGCGTCCGAGGTGAGCGCGGAGGCGCTCGCCCTGGCCAGGGCCGAGGTGAGCGCCCGAGGCCTGGGCAACGTGGGCTTCGCCGTAGCCGACGTGCACGCGCTCGGCTTCGACGACGGCACGTTCTGCGTCACCCACGCCCACCAGGTGTTGCAGCACGTGGGCGATCCGGTGGGGGCACTGCGGGAGATGCGCAGGGTCACCAGGCCGGGAGGGATCGTGGCGGCCCGCGACAGCGACTACACGGCGTTCGCCTGGCACCCACGGCTGCCCGCGCTGGACGAGTGGATGCGGCTGTACCAGAAGATCGCCCGGGGCAACGGCGGCGAGCCCGACGCGGGGCGGCGGCTGTTGTCGTGGGCGCGGGCCGCGGGGTTCGACGACATCACCGCCACGTCCTCGACCTGGTGTTTCGCCACGCCCGAGGACCGCGCGTGGTGGGGCGGGATGTGGTCGGAACGGGTCCTGCGCTCGGCGATGGCCCGGCAGGCCCTGGCCACGGGCGCCGCCACGGAGGCGGACCTGCGGCGGATCTCGGAGGGGTGGCTGGCGTGGGCGGCCGACGGTGACGGCTGGTTGTCTATCCTGCACGGCGAGATCCTCTGCCGCGCCTGACCCGGCCTTGCCAATGCCGGTCCGG
>NZ_JAAAHR010000216.1:0-13877 GCF_009908215.1 Nonomuraea sp. K271
GGGTGGGGGCGGGTGACGTTCACCGTGGGGACCATCGTGCGGTGGCGCAGCATCAGCGCGGCCTTGATCAGCCCTGTGACGCCCGCCGCCGCGTTCAGGTGGCCGACGTTGGACTTGACCGAGCCGATCGCGCAGCCCTGCGCGCCGTCGAAGGCCGCGGCGGCGGCCGCCACCTCGATGCGGTCGCCGAGGTCCGTGCCGGTGCCGTGCGCCTCCAGGAACTGCGCGTCCGCGGGTTCCAGCCCGGCCGCCGCCCACGCCTCGACGATGGCGGCCGTCTGCCCGTCCACGCCGGGCGCGGTGAACCCCACCCGCCCCGCGCCGTCGTTGCTGAGCGCCGTGCCGCGGACGACCGCGTGGATCGGGTCGCCGTCGGCCAGGGCGTCCTCCAGGCGCTTGAGCACCACCAGCCCGACGCCGTTGCCGCCGACGGTGCCCGCCGCCTTCTCGTCGAAGGGCCGGCACCGCCCGTCGGGGGAGAAGATGCCGCCGGGCTCGTACAGGTATCCCCGCTTGTACGGCGTGTCGATCGACACGCCGCCGGCCAGCGCCAGGTCGCACTCGCTGAGCAGCAGCGCCTGGACCGCCAGGTGCACGGTGGCCAGCGACGTCGAACAGGCCGTCTGCACGGTCACGCTGGGCCCGGTCAGGTTCAGCCGGTACGACACCCACCCGGCCATGAACTCCCTGTCGGTGAACATCCGCACCTGCATGGGCCCGAGCCTGGCCCGCAGCCCGGCATCGAGCTGCGCGGCCAGCGCGTGGTCGCTGGGCTCGCCGCCCACGTACACGCCGGTCCTGTCGGGCGCCGCGCGGGGGTCGTACCCGGCGTCCTCCAGCGCCGACCACGCGGTCTCCAGCAGTAGCCGCGCCTGCGGATCCAGCGCCCGCGCCTCCGCCGCGCCGAACCCGAACAGCTCGTGCTCGAACCGGCCGGCGTCCGCCAGGTACCCCTTGGACGGCACGTATCCGGGGTGGCGCAGCTCGTCGGCGGGTACGCCGTCGGCCAGCAGCTCCTCCTCGTCGAAGTCGGCGATCGAGCAGACGCCGTCGCGCAGGTTGGCCCAGAACCCGGCCACGTCGCGGGCTCCGGGGAAGCGGCCGCTCATCCCCACGATGGCCACGGCCGGTGCGTCGGTCATTCGTTACCGCCTTTCTGTGCGTTCCTGCGCGCGGCGAGCCGTTCACGCCTGCTCCGGCCGCGCCGCCTGGCCTCGCCGGCGTCCGCCGGGGGTTGGGTGCCCGCGGGGCGATCGAGCCGGTCGGCGAGGGCGGCGACCGTCGCATGCCGGAAGAGGTCCACCAGCCTGAGCCCGCCGTCCCTGCCGCGCTCGCGCAGCGCCGCCAGGACGGCCAGCAGCCTGATCGAGTTGCCGCCAAGGTCGAAGAAGTTGTCGTGCGCGCCGACCTGCGCCCCCGTTGGGGGGAGGCCGAGCGCGTCGGCCCACACCTCCGCCACCAGCCGCTCGGTGTCCGTGGCGGGGGCGACGTACGGGCGGCCCAGGTCGGGACGGGTCGGCGGCGGCTCGGGCAGCAGCGACCTGTCCACCTTGCCCGACCTGTTGACGGGCAGCTCCGGCAGGAACACGACCGAGTCGGGCACCATGTATCCCGGCAGCCGGTCGCCGAGCCACGCCCGCAGCTCCGCGGCGGGTGGCGGCTCCCCGCCGGCCACCACGTACACCGCCAGCCGGTCACCGCGCACGGACGCCGCCGCCACCGACACGCCGGGGTGCGCCGCGAGCACGGTCTCGATCTCGCCCAGCTCCACGCGGAAGCCGCGCAGCTTGACCTGCGTGTCCACCCGGCCCAGGTAGGACAGCACCCCGTCGGCGTCGTACCTGCCGAGGTCGCCCGTACGGTACATGCGGCCGCCCGGCGGCGCGTACGGGTCGGCCACGAACCGTTCGGCGGTCAGCCCCGGCCGGTTGGCGTAGCCCCTGGCCATCCCCGACCCCGCCAGGTAGATCTCCCCGGTCACGCCCACGGGCACGGGACGCAGCCGCTCGTCCAGCACGTACGCCCGCCCGTTGGCGACCGGCCGCCCGATCACCACGGGCCGCCCCGGCGACAGGTCGGCCGTGGTGGCGTAGACGGTGGTCTCGCTCGGCCCGTACGCGTCCACGATCCGCCGCCGCGGTGTGGCCCAGCGCTCGACCAGCTCGGCCGGGCACGCCTCGCCGCCGACGGCCAGCGTGCGCAGGTCCGGCAGGAGACTCTCGCGGGCGTCCGGCGGGCAGGGCAGCGACATGGCGGCCGACGGCGGCAGGAAGGCGTAGGTGATGCGGGAGTCGCGCAGGCGGGCGTACAGGTCCTCGCCGAGCCGCTCGCACTCGGCGGCGATGTGCAGCTCCGCCCCCGCGACGAGGGAGAAGACCACGTCGGACACGGCCACGTCGAACCCGAACGACACGTACTGCAGCACCCGGTCGTCGCCGGTCACGGGGAACTGGTGGCGTACGGCGGTGGCCAGGTTCAGCAGGGCCCGGTGCTCCACGGCGACGCCCTTGGGGGTGCCGGTGGAGCCGGAGGTGTAGAGGACGTAGGCCGTGTCGGCGGGCCGGGGCCGCGCCGTGAGCACGGGTCCGACCGGGGGGAGGGGCTCCTCGCCGCTCGGGGTGGCGACGGGCACGCCGAGGTCCACGGGCCCGTCCGCGATGAGCAGCCGCACCCCCGCGTCGGCGATCATGAACTTCAGGCGGGCGGCCGGATGCCCGGGGTCGAGGGGTACGTACGCGCCGCCCGCGCGCAGCACGGCGAGCGCCGCCACCACCATGTCCGCGCCTCTGGGCAGGCAGAGCCCCACGAGGATCTCCGGCCCGACGCCCGCCGCGCGCAGCCGCTCCGCCAGCCGGTCGGCGCGCTCCAGCACCTCGCGGTACGTGAGCGTGGTGGAGCCGCAGACGAGCGCGGTGGCGTCCGGGCGCTCCGCGGCCCGCTCGGCCACCAGGTCGGGCACCAGGCGGGTCGCGGTGGGGGCGGCCGTGCGGTTCCAGCCGTCGACGATGAGGCGCTGGTCGGCGGGGGGAAGGAGGCCGGCGGCGCTCACGGGGCGGCCGGGCTCGGTGAGCAGGCCGTCGAGCAGCGTCCCGAAGGCGCGCGCCCAGTGGCGCACGGTCTCCCGGTCGAACAGGTCCGCCCGGTGGACGAGGTGGGCGGCCAGCTCGTCGCCCTGGCGTTCGACGTTCATGAGCAGGTCGAACTTGGCGTCGTCCAGCAGCAGCTCGACGCGCTCCGCGGTGGCGCCGGGCAGGTCGAGAGCGAACGAGGTGTCGTCGTCGTAGGCCAGCATCACCTGGACGAGCGGGTCGTGGCTCAGCTCCCTGCCGGGGGCCAGGGCCTGCACCACGGCTTCGAACGGGGCCTCGTGGTGCGGCCGGGCCGCGAGGAGACGGTCACGCACCTGGCCGAGCAGGTCCGAGAACGCCGGGTCGCCCGACAGGTCGGCGCGGACGGCGATCGTGTTGACCAGCAGGCCGATCATGTCCTGCACGTCCGGGTGGTCGCGGCCGGCCACCGGGACGGCGATGACGAGGTCCCGCTGGCCGCTGATCCTCGCGAGGAACGCGGCGAACGCCGCGAACATCACCATGTACGGCGTCGCGTTCCGCCCGGCGGCCACCTCGGCCATGCGCTCACGCGTGCCGGGGGCCAGCGGGACGCGTACGACGCCGCCGGCCGCCGACTGCACGGCGGGGCGTGGCCGGTCGGCGGGCAGGGCGAGCGTCGTGGGAGCGTCCTTGAGGGTGTCCGCCCAGAACGCGACGGACTCGTCCATGGTGTGCAGCCGCTCCCGCTGCCAGACGGCGTAGTCGGGGTACTGCGGCACAAGCGGCCCGGGGTCCGCCGGGGACCCGCCGGTGGAGGCGAGCCGCCGGTAGGCGCCGGAGACCTGCTCCAGCAGCAGCCGCAGCGACCAGCCGTCGCACACCAGGTGGTGGACGGTCAGCAGCACGAGGTGGTGCTCGTCGGCGATGACGTGGACCACGCAGCGCAGCAGCGGTCCGGCCTCCACGTCGAACGGCGCCGCCGCCTCGGCCTTCAGCCGCGCGTGCGCCCGCGCCGCGGGCACGTCCCGCTCGACGCGCAGCGCGACCCGCACCTCCTCCGCGACGACCTGCACGTAGCCGCCGTCATGCGGCTGGAACACCGTGCGCAGCGACTCGTGCGCGGCGACCACCGCCTCCAGGGCCGCGCGGAACGCCTGGACGTCGAAGCGCCCGCGCACGTCGAAGGCCACGGGCACGTTGTACTGGGCGGTGCCCGGGTTGAGCTGGTCGAGCACCAGCATTCTGGCCTGCGCCGGTGACACGGGGAACTCGTACTTCTCCATCACGACTCCCGGAGGATCGGCTCGACGACTCTGGCGATCTCGGCGGCGGGGCCGGGTCTCAGCAGGTCGCTGTGCCCGCACCCGAGGTCGTGCACCCGCACGTGGCGGGAGGAGCGGCTCCAGCGCTCGGCCTTGACCGCCGAGTCAAGGCCGCCGGGCTGGGCGGTGGCCGAGAACAGCAGCACCGTCCCGTCGTACGGCGGCGGCCGGTAGGTGACGGCCAGCCGCAGGTGCCCGGCCACCGTGCCGGCCACGGCGGCCAGGTGCCGGTCGGTCAGCCCCGACAGCGGGCCCTCGCTGCCGCGCACGGCGGCGAACACCCGCTCCGGCTCCAGCCGTCCGGGCTGTGCGTAGGGGTGCAGCGTGCGGGTGCGCAGCAGGATGGTCAGCGCCTCCTGCTCGACGGCGTCGGGGTCGGGGTTCTCGCCGGGCCGCCAGGGGACCGCGTCCAGCGAGGCGACCAGCCCCACCCGCCGGCCGCTCTCTCTCAGGCGGGAGGCCATCTCGTACGCGAGCAGCCCGCCGAAGGAGTGACCCAGCAGCAGGTACGGCCCCTCGGGCTGGACCTTGAGCAGCCGCGCCAGGTAGTCGTCGGCCAGCTCCCGCATGGTGCGGGGCAGCCGCCAGTCCGGGTCGTCGAGCACCGGCGACTGCAGCGCGTGCACCGGCCGGTCGTGGGGGAGGTGGGGGAGCAGCGCGGTGTACGACCAGCCGATGCCCCGGCCGGGGTGCACGCAGAACAGCGGCGCCCCCTCGCCGCCGTCCCGGAGCGTCAGCAGCGGCGACAGATCCAGCTCGGCCGGCGCCTGATCGAGCCGGACGGCCAGCTCGGCGGGCGTGGGGGCGT
This sequence comes from Nonomuraea sp. K271, assembly GCF_009908215.1. NCBI lineage: Bacteria > Bacillati > Actinomycetota > Actinomycetes > Streptosporangiales > Streptosporangiaceae > Nonomuraea > Nonomuraea sp. K271. Next base: position 5,181 of record NZ_JAAAHR010000216.1, read on the forward strand.
CGAACAGGGCGGCGATGGAGGTGCGGACGCCGATCGCCGACTCGATCGCGGCGGTGAGCCGCATGGCCAGCAGCGAGTCCCCGCCCGAGGCGAAGAAGTCGGTGTCCGCGCGTGCCTCCGGCAGGCCGAGCACCTCGGCGAACAGGCAGCGCAGCTCCTTCTCGCGCGCGGAGCCCGGCTCGGACGGGCTGTGCGGGCCGGTGTCCCCGCGGGTCCCGGGCGGCCCGGGGGCGGGCAGGGCGGCGCGGTCGACCTTGCCGTGGGGGGTGAGCGGCAGGCGGTCGAGCGGCACGTACTGCGAGGGGAGCAGATACCTGGGCAGCCGGGCGGCGGCGTACGCGCGGGTCCGCTCCAGCGTCCCTCCGGGCACCACGTACGCGATCAGCCGCCGGCCGCCCCCTGGCGCGTCGGCGGCTATGACGACCGCGCGGGACACGCCGGGCGAACTCTCCAGGACGGACTCCACCTCGCCCGGCTCGATGCGGTGACCGCGGATCTTCAGCTGGCCGTCCGCCCGGCCGGCGAACTCCAGCTCCCCGCCGAACGTCCACCGCGCCAGGTCGCCGGTCCGGTACATCCGCTCGCCCGGCGCGAACGGGTCGGCCACGAACCGCTCCGCCGTCAGCCCCGGCCGGCCGAGGTAGCCGCGGGCCAGACCCGTCCCCGCGATGTACAGCTCGCCGACGACGCCGGCCGGGGCCGGGCGCAGGCGCGCGTCCAGGACGTGCACGCGGGTGTTGTCCAGCGGCCGGCCGATCGGCACCGGTCCGCTCCCGGGCTCGGCTGCCACGGGATGGGCGGTGGCGAACGTCGTCGTCTCCGTGGGCCCGTACCCGTTGACGACCCGTACGCCGTGCCGGGCCGCCCGGCGGACCGCGTCGGGCGGCAGCACGTCGCCCCCCGCCCACACCTCGCCCGCCGCGGCCAGCGCGCCGGGCTCCAGGTCGGCCACGGTGCGGAACAGCTCGGCCGTCAGCCACACCGCGTCCAGCCGGCCGCGCCGGATGGTCTCCGGCCGCAGCGGGCCCGGCGGGGCGATGACCACGGTGCCGCCGTTCAGCAGCGGCGCCCACACCTCGTACGTGGCCGCGTCGAACGTGTGCGGGCTGTGCAGCAGCACCCGCCGGTGCCCGGCGAAGCGCCGGTCGGCGGCCAGCTCCGCGATGTTCGCGTGGGTGACGACGACGCCCTTGGGGGCGCCGGTGGAGCCGGAGGTGTACATGACGTAGGCGGCCGACCCGGGGTGCACGGGCCTCGGCGTGAATCCGTCCCCGGCCGCGGCCGGCGGGCTCGTCAGGACGATCCGGGCGCCGCTGTCGGCGATGAGCCGGTCGAGGCGGGCCCGCGGCTGCCCGGGATCGAGCGGGACGTAGCAGCCGCCCGCCTTCAGCACCGCCAGCTGCGCGACCACCAGGTCGGGCGAGCGCTCCATGAGCAGCGCGACCGGCGTCTCCGGTGCCACGTCGAGCCCGGCCGCGACCTGGCCGGAGCGGGAGTCCAGCTCGGCGTAGGTGAGGGTGTGCCCGCCGTGCTCGACGGCCACGGCGTCCGGGGTGCGGGCCGCCTGCGCCGCGAACCGCTCGGGCACCGATCCGTCCGCCCGCTCGCGCGCGGCGCCGTTCCCGCTCACCAGCAGCCGCCGCTTCTCCGGCTCGGGGAGCACGTCACCGTGCTCCGAGCCCCCGGCGAGCAGCTCGAACGCCCTGGTCAGGCGGGCCGCGACGGCCTCCGTCTCGGCGCGGCCGACCAGGTCGGCGCGGTGGCCGAGCCGCAGCCACCACCGCTCGCCGGCGACGACCGTGACCGTGAGCGGGTAGTGGGTGGCGTCGCGCACTTCAGTCAGGCGCACACCGGAGGAGGCCAGGCCGTCGCGGGGGTAGTTCTCGAAGGCCAGCAGCGTGTCGAACAACTCGCCGGCGCCGCGCCGCACGTCGGCCAGACGTACGTGGTGGAAGGCCGAGAGCCTGGCCTGCTCGTCCTGCAGGCGCTGCAGCAGGCCGGGCTCGCCCGTCCTGACCCGGACCGGCAGCGTGTTGATGAACAGCCCCACCATCGACTCGACGCCCGCCAGCTCCGCCGGGCGGCCCGACACCACCGTGCCGAACACCACGTCGGAGCGCCCGGTCAGTCGCGCCAGCACCAGCCCCCACGCCGCCTGCGCCAGCGTGTTGACGGTCACGCCCGACCGGCGCGCCCGCCGGCGCAGCGCCTGGCTCAGCTCCGCCGTCAGCTCGGCCTCCACCGTGCCCTGCCGCATGCTCGCCGCGCCGGCGTTCGCGGACCTGCCGGGCCGGAGCAGGGTCGGCCCCGGCAGGTCCGCGAGCGCGGCCCGCCACTCGCGGGCCGCCCGCTCGCCGTTCTGGCCGCGCAGCCAGGCCAGGTGGTCCCGGTACGGCGGCGCGGGCGGCAGCGGGTCCCCGCCCGCGTAGAGAGCGGCCAGCTCGCGCGCCAGGATCGGCATCGACCAGCCGTCCACGAGGAGGTGGTGCATGGTCAGCACCAGCTCCCGCCGCCGCACCAGCGTGGCCCGGACCAGCGGCGGCCTGGTCACGTCGAACGGGCGCAGCCGGTCGGCCTCCAGGATGCGTTCCAGCTCGGCGTCCGAGGGCGGGTCCACCTCGGTCCACGGCAGGCGCACCCGCCGCGGTACGAGCTGCACGGGGCGGTCCAGGCCCTTGTGGCGGAAGCAGACGCGCAGGTTCTGGTGCCGGTCGAGCAGGGCCTCGACGGCCGCCCGCAGCCGGGCCGGGTCCACGGGCCCGTCGACGGCGAACCTGGCCTGGATGACGTACACGTCGTCGCCGCCGTACAGGGCGTGGAAGAGCAGGCCCTCCTGCGCGGGGGAGAGCGGCAGCACGTCGGCCAGCGCGCGGCTCACCAGTCGCCGTCCAGGTCGGCCTCAAGAGCCTCGATCTGGCTCTGCGTCAGCTCGACCAGCGGGAAGTCCGAGCTGGTCGCGCCGCCCTCGCCCGCCTTGCCGGCCAGCTCGGCGAGCGCGCGTGACCATTGCCCGGCCAGCTCCCCGGCGCGTTCCTCGCTGACCGCCTCGGCGGCGTAGGACCAGCTCGCCACCAGCCGGGCGCCGTCCCCGCCCTGCTGGGCGACGGCGTCCAGCTCCACCGCGTACGCCATCGGCGCGTCCGGCATGCCCGACAGCTCGCCGTCGAACCTGCCCAGGTAGTTGAAGCGCAGGTCGGCGGCGGGCAGCGCGGCGAGCCTCGGCGCGGTGTCCCGGTTGAGGTGGCGCAGCAGGCCGTGGCCGAGCCCTCCCGACGGGACGGCGCGCAGCCGTTCCTTGACGCGTTTGAGCGCGGCGGCGGGCTCGCCCGAGGCGTCCAGCCGCACCGGGTGCTGGACGGTGAACCAGCCGACGGTGGCCGAGACGTCGACGTCGCCGTTGAGGTCGCCGTTGAGGTCGCCGCTGAGGTCGCCGTCGGGGTCGCCGGTGAAGGCGCCGGTGAAGGCGTCCCTGCCGTGCCGCTCGACGTCGACGAGCACGTCCGTGCCGCCGCGCCAGCGTGCCACGGCGATGGCCAGCGCGGTCAGCAGGACCTCGTCGGGCCCGCAGCCGAACGCGGCGGGCAGGTGGGTGAGCACCTGCTCGGTGAGGCCGGCGGGCAGCCGGGTGGTCAGGGTCGTGCGCGGGCCGCCGCGGCCTTTCCACCCCGGGGCCAGCAGCGTGGCGCCGTCCGCCGCCGTCTCCTCCCAGAAGGGCAGCTCCGCCACCCGCTCGGGACGCCGCGCCTCGGTGGCCAGCAGGCGGGCCCAGCGGGCGAACGAGGTGCCCTGCGCCGGCCCGCCGGAGCCGGGGGAGCGCAGCAGCGCCTCCAGCTCCGGGCCGAGCAGGCGCCATGAGACGCCGTCCACGGCGAAGTGGTGCGCGGTGACGACCAGCCGGTCCGGCGCGGGCCAGGCCGCGGCCAGCATCCGGCCGCTCACGGGGTCGAGCGGCGGGGCCACGTCCGGCCGGGAGTCCGCGCCCGGACCCGACCGGCTCGGGGCCGCCCGGCTGAACGGAACCTCCGGCGCGTCCTCCGGAGGCAGGACCTCCAGCTCCCAGCCGCCGTCCGCGTGGCGCAGCAGGCGCGTGCGCAACGCCGCGTGCCTGACCGTCAGCGTGCGCAGCGCCGCTCGGATGCGCTCCTCGTCCGCCCCGGCGGGCACGGGCACGGCCAGCGACTGCGTGAACGTGCCGAGCGGGCCCCCGTGCTCGCGCCACCAGTGCATGATCGGCGTGATCGGGAACCGGCCCGCGGGGGAGTCGGTCACGGTGCGCGCGCTGACCCGGGCGACGGCCGCCAGCGCGACGGCCGCCAGCGCGGCAGGGGTCCGCGCGACGAACACCTCGCGCGGCGTCAGACCCAGGCCCTCAGCCCTGGCCCGGCTGACGAGCTGGATCGCCGTGATGCTGTCGCCGCCCAGCCGGAAGAAGTCGTCCTCCGCCCCCGCCTCGGGCACGCCCAGCAGCTCGGCGAACAGCGCGCAGAGCGTGGCCTCGCGGTCCGTGGCCGGTTCGCGCGACGCCCGGGAGGAACCGGGCGCCGGCGGGTCGGGCAGCGCGGCCCGGTCCAGCTTGCCCTGCGGCGTGACCGGCAGCGCGTCCAGCACCACCAGGTCGCCCGGCACCATGGACGCGGGCAGCGACGCCCGGGCGTGGGCCAGGACGTCCGCGGTGTCGCACGAGCCGGCCTCGCGGGGCACGAGGTAGCCGACGAGCCGGCCGCCGCGCGGCGCGACCGCCGCCCCGGCGACGGACCCGTGCCCGGCCAGCACCGCCTCGATCTCCGCCGGCTCGATCCGGTGGCCGCGCACCTTCACCTGGTCGTCCGCCCGGCCCAGGAACTGCAACTGGCCGTCGGCCCGCACGTGCGCCAGGTCCCCGGTGCGGTACATGCGTTCGCCGGGCGGGCCGTACGGGTCGGCGACGAACCGCTCGGCGGTCAGCCCGGGCCGGCCGAGGTAGCCCCTGGCCACGCCGGGGCCGGCGACGTACAACTCGCCGGGCACCCCCACAGGCAGCGGGCGCAGGCGGGCGTCCAGGACGTACAGGCGGTGGCCCGCGAGGGGACGGCCGATCGGCGGGAGCCCGCCGCCGGGGGTGAGCGGGTCGCTGACGCTGGCGGCGACCGTGGTCTCCGTCGGCCCGTACGCGTTCCAGAACCGTACGCCCGGCCACGCCGACACCAGCTCGGCCGGGCACACGTCGGCGCCGGACGCCAGCCCGCGCAGGCCGGGGTAGTCGCCGGGCGGCACGGTCGCCAGCACCGCCGGCGGGATCAGCCCGAACGTGACCCGCCGCTGCCGCAGCACCTCGGCCAGGTCCGCGCCGGCCAGCGGCCCGGGGGGCGGGACGACGAGCGTGCCGCCCGAGCCGAACGCCATGCACAGCTCGGCCACCGAGATGTCGAAGGACGGCGCTCCCAGCTGCAACACGCGGCTGCCGGCGTCGAGCCCGAACGCCGTCACGAGGGCGTGGGTCAGGCTCGCGACGCCCGCGTGGCCCACCACCACGCCCTTGGGGCGGCCGGTGGAGCCGGAGGTGTACATCACCCAGGCGGCGTCGTGCGGCCGGATCGCGGGCAGCGCCCCGCCCGGCGCGGACGCCCCGGGCGGCAGGCGCTCGATCGTCAGGTCCGGCAGCACGCCGGGCTCGGCGACCAGCAGCCTCGCGTCCGCGTCCGCGACCAGGTACGCGAGCCGTTCGAACGGATGGTCCAGGTCGAGCGGCAGGTACGCGGCGCCCGCCCGCTGCACCGCCAGGATCGCCACCACCAGGTCCACGGAACGCCCGAGCGCCAGCGCCACCACCCGCCCGGGCCCCGCGCCGCGCTCGCGCAGCGCGCCCGCCAGGCCGTCGGCCCGCTCCAGCAGCTCCCGGTAGGTGAGCTGTTGGGAGTCCGACTCGACGGCGGCCGCGTCCGGCGTGCGCGCCGCCTGCCCGGCCACCAGCTCGGGCAGGCTCGTGAACGGCGGCTCCGCGCCCCCGTCCAGGAGTCCGCCGGCGAACCCGCCCGTGGCCCCGCCCGTGCCCTCGCTTCTGGTCCCGGTCGTGGTCCCGGTCGTGGTGCCGGTCGTGGTGCCGGTCGGGCGCGCGGGCCACGGCGGCCGGCCGGGAGGCGCCAGGTCCGCCGCGCCCACCGGCGCGTCCGGCTCGGCCACCAGCGAGCCGAGCAGCGTCGTGAACGCCTCCGCCCAGGCCCTGACGACCTCGGGCTCGTACAGGTCGGTACGGATCTCCAGGCTCGCCTCGAACCCGTCGTCGGCGTCGCGCACGATCCCGATGAGGTCGTGCTCACCGCCGGTGTGCACCCGTTCGGGGTCGGCGATCTCCCGGAGCCTGGCCACGCTCTCCTGGCGCGGCAGGTGCATGAACACCCACTGGAACAGCGGCGAGCGCCCGGCCACCCGCTCGGGGTCGACCGCCTGCACGATCCTGCCGACGGGCACGTCGGCGTGCGCGAGCACCTCGGGGAAGCCGGCGGTGAACTCCGACAGCAGCCGCGCGAACGTGGTGTCCTCGCCGAAGCGCCAGCGGATCGGCACGGAGTTCATGACGTAGCCGATGACGCGGTCCAGGCCCTTGGCGGACCTGTTGGCCACGGGGGTGCCCGTGATCAGGTCGCGCTCGCCGGTCAGCCGGTGCGCGAACACGGCGAACGCCGTCATCAGCACCCCGTACACGGTGGCTCCGCGCTCCCTCGCCAGCGCCCGTACGGCGGTCTCGGTGTCCCGGCCGATGCGGAAGACGATCTGCTCGACGCCGAACTCACCGCCGAACTCACCGCCGGGGACGGCCGAGCCGACGGTGAGCGGCCGCGGCGGGTCCGCCAGGTAGCGTCGCCACCAGGCGAGCTGGGCGTCGAACACCCCCGCCGCCTCCAGCTCGCGCTGCCGGCCGGCGAAGTCGGCGTACTGGATGGCGGGGCGGCTCAGGCGCGGCCCGGGCCGGTCCCGGGCGCGGTCGCGCACCGCGCGGTAGGCCTCGGTCAGCTCGCCGTGCAGCACGTCGAACGACCACCAGTCGGTCGCGATGTGGTGCAGCGCCAGCACCAGCGTGGAGCGCGTGCCGTCCACGGTGATGAACTGGCCCCTGATCAGCCGCCCGCCGTCGAGATCGAACGTGCGGCGGCTGAACGTGTGCAGCGCCTCCCGCAGGCCGACGCCCGTGCCGCGCAGGTCCAGCCGCTCCAGCCTGAACGGCTCCGCCGGCGGGAACTCCACCCGCAGGTCGCCCACCTCACCCCTGATCCGCATGCGCAGGACGTCGTGGTGGTCCTGCACGATGGTCAGCGCCGACTCCAGGTCGGCGGGGTCCACGGGCGTGTCGAAGTGGTACGAGCAGCACAGGTTGAGCGCCGCCGTGTCCGGATAAAGCGACTCGAACACCCACAGATCCTCCTGCGCCGGGCTGAGCCGCACCGGCACGGAGGGGTCGCGCGGGGGCACGACGTCGGGGATTGCCTCCAGCCTGCCCGCCGCGACGAGCCGCCGCAGCAGCTCCACCCGGCGCTCCCCGTCGAGCGCGGCGAACCGCTCCGCGCTGCTGCCCCGTGACGCGGATCTCGTGTGTCCCCCTGCCGATATCACATGTCCTCCCGCAGCGCGGCGAGCCGTTCGAGCCCGGCCAGCACCTCGTCCACGCCGAGCCCGAAGTCGACGAAGCAGGCCACCTCGTCGCAGCCCATGTCGGCCAGATCCGCCAGGCTCTTGCGGCACGTCTCCGCCGAGCCGAGCAGGCTGCCCCAGGTCAGATAGCGCTGGAAGGCGAACTCGGCGAGCGTGCCGAGCTGCTCGTCACTCAGCGCGGCCGCGCGGCCGGCGCCGCCCTTGTTCGCCGCGGTCTGCGCCACGTACGACCTGAGATAGTCCTTCAGAGGCCCGCCCGCCCGCTCCGTGGCGTGCTCGTCCGTCTCGCCCACGTAGGTGTGCGCCATGAGCGTGACGGTGCCCCTGGGCGGCGAGCCGGGCTGCTCGGGGGCGCCGTCGTAGGCGTCGCGGTAGGCGCCGATCTTGCCGGCCAGCTCCTCACGGGTCTGGCCGATGGTGGCGGCGAGGATGTTCGTCCGCATCCGCCCGGCCGCCACCCACGTCGCGGGGCTGCCCGAGGTCGTGGTCCACAGCGGCAGATGATCGGAGTACGGGCGCGGCTGCGAGGTGACCGTCACCGGCTCGCCCGCGCCGTCGGTGAACTCCACGGCCTCGCCCGCCCACAAGCGCCGCAGCAGGGCGAGGTCGCGGAAGGCCCGTTCCCTGCGGTCCTCGTACGCGCCGGGGGCGAGCACGAAGTCCTTCGAGTGCCAGCCGGTCGCCACCGAGACGCCGGCCCGGCCGCGCGACAGGTTGTCCACGACGGCCCAGTCCTCGGCGACGCGCAGCGGGTGGTGCAGCGGGAGGACGAGGCTGCCCGCGCGCACGTGGATGCGCTCCGTGGCCACGGCCAGGGCGGCGCTGAGCAGGGCCGGGCTGGGGAAGACCTGCCCGACCTGCTGGAAGTGCCGCTCGGGGGTCCAGACGGCGGTGAAGCCGAGCCGGTCGGCGGCTTTCGTGATGGTCAGGATGTCGTCATATTTCGCGGCATGGCCGACGGTGCTCGCGTCGTCCGCGCCGAAGAACATCACGCTGAGGTCCATGATGGCGCTCCTCCTCAGGGGCGGGTGCGCGGGATCCTGGGCAGGCGGGGGATGCCCGGCCCGGGCG
>NZ_JAAAHR010000217.1:0-13427 GCF_009908215.1 Nonomuraea sp. K271
CATTCGGAGCCGTCAACCCATTACTCGCACCATCCTGATTCACCGCACTACCACGCACCACCGCCAACACCCGATGCCCGTTACGCTCCGCATCCGACAACCGCTCCACCAGCAGCACACCGACGCCTTCCGACAGCCCGAAGCCGTCGGCCGCGCCGGCGAAGGACTTGCACCGGCCGTTCCTGGCGAGCGCACCCTGCAGGCTGAACCCGATGAACCCGACGGGGCTGCACATCACGGTCACGCCGCCGGCCAGCGCGAGGTCGCAGTCGCCGTTGCGCAGCGCCTGCACGGCCAGGTGGAGGGCCACCAGCGACGACGAGCAGGCGGTGTCGACCGTCACGGCCGGCCCTTCGAGGCCGAGCGTGTAGGCGACCCGGCCGGACACGATGCTGCTGAGCGTGCCGGTGACGAGGTGTCCCACCGATTCGAGCGGGATCTGGTCGGAGTTGCGGCCGTACTCCTCGTAGGCCGCGCCCACGAACACGCCGGTACGGGTGCCGCGCAACGAGGCGGGCGCGATCCTGCCGTGCTCGATGGCCTCCCACGAGGCTTCGAGCAGGAGCCGCTGCTGCGGGTCCATCGCGAGGGCCTCGCGCGGCGAGATGCCGAAGAACGCCGGGTCGAACTCGCCCGCCTCGTACACGAAGCCGCCCTCGTTCGTGTACGACGCGAGCGGGGCGTCCGGGTCGGGGTCGTAGATTCCGTCGACGTCCCACCCACGGTTGTCCGGGAGCGGGGAGATGGCGTCCCTGCCCTCGAAGACCAGCCGCCACAGGTCGTCGGCGTTGCGCACGCCGCCGGGCATCCGGCAGGCCATCCCGACGATCACGATCGGGTCGTCGGCGACGGGGCCGCCGCCGACGCTCGCGGGCACGATCTCGGCCTGCGTGCCGAGCAGCTCGTCGCGTACGAGGCCGGCGAGCACCTTGACGTTCGGGTAGTCGAAGATCACGGTCGCGGGGAGCCGGACGCCGAGCGCGGCGTTGAGCCGGCCGCGCAGTTCGACGGCCGTGACCGAGTCGAAGCCGAGGTCCTTGAACGCCCGGTCCACCTCGACCTCGGCGGGGGCGTAGCCGAGCACGGCGGCCACCTGTTCGCGTACCTGCTCGACCAGCAGGCGTTCGCGGTCCTCCTCGCTCATCGGCAGGAGCCGGGCGCGCAGTTCCGAGGACTCGGCGGTGGCCTCCGTCTCGTTCTCGCGGGCCGCGAGCGCCTCGGGCACGCCGTCGAGCAGCGGGCGCGGCCGTGAGGCGGTGAACACGGGGCAGAAGCGGGCCCAGTCGACGTCGGCGATGACGAGGTTGCTCTCGCCGTCGTCGAGCGCCTGCCGCAGCCCGTCCACGGCCATCGCGGAGTCCATGAACTTGACGCCGGTCCTGCGGGCGTCCTCCTCGTCGAGGAGGGTGGTCATGCCGCCGCCCGCGGCGTCCCAGAAGCCCCAGGCGATGGCCGTGCCGGCGAGGCCGCGGCCACGGCGGTGGGCGGCGAGCGCGTCGAGGTAGGCGTTGCCGGCGGCGTAGGCGCCGTTGTGCGCGCCGCCCCAGACGCCGGCGCCGGAGGAGAAGAGCACGAAGGCGTCGAGCGGGCCGGTGAGGACGCGGTCCAGGTTGGCCGCTCCGACGATCTTGGCCTGGGTGGCCTGGGCCAGCTCATCCTCGCCGAGCCCGGTGATCGCCTGGATGTGCGGCACGCCCGCCGTGTGGAAGACGGACCGGATGGTGTCGCCGACGTCCTCGACCTCGCGGACGAGCGCGGCGAGCGCGGCGCCGTCGGCCACGTCGCACTTGGCCACGGTCACCCGCGCGCCGAGCCCTTCCAGCTCGGACACCAGCTCGGCGGCTCCGGGGGCGTCGGCGCCGCGCCTGCTGGTGAGCACCAGGTGCTCGGCGCCGCCGCCGGCGAGCCAGCGCGCGACGTGCGCGCCGAGGCCACCGGTGCCGCCGGTGATGAGCGCGGTGCCGTGCGGCCGCCAGCCCTCGGCGGGGCCGGTGCCCGTTCTTGGCGCTCTGGTGAGCCTGCGGGCGAAGACGCCCGAAGCGCGTACGGCCACCTGGTCCTCGTCGCCGATGCCGGCGAGCACGGCCGCGAGGCGGCCCGCCACGCGCTGGTCGAGCGTCTCGGGCAGGTCGACGTGGCCGCCCCAGCGACCCGGATGCTCCAGGCCGAAGACCCGGGCGAGCCCGGCGACGGCGGCCTGCTCGGGGTCGCGCAGCAGGTCGACCCGGCTGACGCTCTCGCCGCCGTCGGTGGCGATCCAGAGCGGCGCGTCCACGCCGGCGTCGTCCATGGCCTGCATCAGCGCGAGCGTGCCGGCCAGGCCGCCGTAGAGGGAGAGCACGCCGGCCGGCGGGTCGTCGCCGTCGCGCAGCAGCGCGGCGAGCTCCTGCCTGCCGGAGGCGTGGACCGGCTCGCAGCGGGCCCCGTGCCGTTCGAGCGCGTCGAGGACGCAGGCCACCGCGTCGTCCGCGGCCCTGTCGGTGGGGACGACGACGCGCCACGTGCCGGACAGTGTGGACGTCGTCCCGCCGGGGACGGTCAGCGGCGCCCAGGTGACGCGGTATCGCCAGGAGTACAGCACGTCCTGGTCGCGCCTGCGCCGCCGCCAGGACGACAACGCCGGCAGGATCGCGGCCAGCGGGGAGCCGTCCTCGATGCCGAGCGTGGCCGCGAGCGCACCCACGTCCTCCCGCTCCACCGCCGCCCAGAACTCGGGGTCGACGGAGTCCGCGGCCGGCTGCTCCGCCGCACCGGCGCCCGGCATGTACCAGAAGCGTTTGCGCTGGAAGGCGTACGTGGGCAGGTCGACGCGCCGGGGGCAGGCGTCGGCGAAGTAGGCGTCCCAGTCGATGGTGACGCCCCGGCAGTGCAGGTGGCCGAGCGCCTCGGCGAAGGCGCGGGCCTCGTCGCGGTCCTTGCGCGCGGCGGTGACGAAGGCCGCGGCGTCGTCGCCGTCGAGCGTCTGCCTGGCCAGGCTGGTCAGGGTCCCGTCGGGGCCGAGTTCCACGAAGACCGTGGCGCCGCCGGCCCTGGCGGCGGTGACGGCGTCGGCGAAGCGGACCGCCTGGCGTACGTGGCCGACCCAGTAGCGGTGGTCGGTCAGCTGTCCGCCCTCGGCCTTCCTGCCGGTGACGTCGGAAATGACGGGGATGGCGGGCTCGTGGTACGTCAGCGACGCGGCGACCTGCCCGAACTCCTCCAGCATCGGCTCGACCAGCGGCGAGTGGAAGGCGTGGGAGACGCGCAACCGCCGGGTGCGCACCTGCCGCCCGGCGAGCACCTCGGCGATCTCGTCGACGTCGGCCGCCGAGCCGGAGACGACGACCGCGTCCGGCGCGTTGACGGCGGCGATGCCGGTCCGGCCGTCGCGGCCCTCCAGCAGCGGCAGCACCTCCTCCTCGGAGGCGGCGACGGCGAGCATGGCGCCGCCCTCGGGCAGGGCCTGCATGAGCCGGGCGCGCGCGGCGACCAGCGTGCAGGCGTCGGGGAGCGAGAGCACGCCCGCCACGTGGGCGGCGGCGATCTCGCCGACCGAGTGCCCGGCGAGCACGTCCGCCTCGACGCCGAGCGAGCTGAGCAGCCGGTAGAGCGCCACCTCGAAGGCGAACAGCGCGGGCTGGGTCATGCCCGTCTCGTCCAGCACGCCGTCGGGGTCGGTGAACATGACGTCCCTGATGGGATGCGGCAGCAGCGGGTCGAGGACCTTGCAGACGTCCTCCAGCGCGTCGGCGAACACCGGGAACGCCTCGGCCAGCGCGGCGCCCATGCCGACCCGCTGGCTGCCCTGGCCGGCGAACAGGAAGGCGACCTTGCCGCCCGTTCCCGCGCCGGTGACGGTCCCGGGCGCGGCGGCGCCGCCGGCGAGGGCCCGAAGCCCCGCCATGAGCTCGTCCCCGCTCTCCCCCACGATGACGGCGCGCTGGTCCAGCGCGGCCCGGCCGGTCGCGAGCGACCAGCCCACGTCGGCGGGACGCAGGTCCGGCCGCTCGTCCAGCCAGCCGGCCAGCTTCTCGGCCTGCGCGGCGAGCGCCTGCCGGTCGCGGGCGGAGACCGCCCACGGCACCAGCGGCAGGTCAAGCCCGGCGGCCTCGGCCTCGGCCTCGTCCTCGGCCGGCGCCTCCTCGATGATCAGGTGGGCGTTGGTGCCGCTGAAGCCGAACGCGGAGACGGCGGCGCGGCGGGGCGCCTCGCCGGGCTCCCACGGCCGGGGCTCGGTGAGCAGTTCGACTGCGCCGGCCGACCAGTCCACATGCGTGGACGGCTCGTCCACGTGCAGCGTGCGCGGCAGCGTGCCGTTGCGCAGCGCCATCACCATCTTGATGACGCCGCCGACGCCGGCGGCCGCCTGCGCGTGGCCGATGTTCGACTTGAGCGAGCCCAGCCAGAGCGGCCGACCCCCGTCACGGTCCTGCCCGTACGCGGTGAGCAGCGCCTGCGCCTCGATCGGGTCGCCCAGGGTGGTGCCGGTGCCGTGCGCCTCGACGGCGTCGACCTGGGAGGCCGACAGTCCCGCGTTGGCCAGCGCCTGCCGGATCACCCGGACCTGGGAGGGCCCGTTGGGCGCGGACAGCCCGTTGGAGGCGCCGTCCTGGTTGACGGCGCTGCCCCGGATCACGGCGAGCACGCGGTGGCCGTTGCGCTGGGCGTCCGACAGCCGCTCGACCAGCAGCACGCCGACGCCCTCGCTCCAGCCGGTGCCGTCGGCGGCGTCGGCGAACGACTTGCACCGGCCGTCGGCGGACAGGCCGCGCTGCTGCGAGAACTCGATGAACGTGTTGGGGGTGGCCATGACGGTGACGCCGCCGGCCAGCGCCAGCGAGCACTCGCCGCGCCGCAGTGCCTGCACGGCGAGGTGCAGGGCCACCAGCGACGACGAGCAGGCCGTGTCGATGGAGACCGCGGGGCCCTCCAGTCCGAGCGCGTACGACACGCGCCCGGAGATGACGCTGCCCAGCGCCTCGGCCCTGAAGTAGTCGTGGTACATGACGCCGGCGTAGACGCCGGTGCGGCTGCCGCGTACCGAGGCCGGATCGATGCCGGCGCGTTCGAACGCCTCCCAGCACGACTCCAGGAACATCCGCTGCTGCGGGTCGGTTCCGAACGCCTCGCGCGGGGAGATGGCGAAGAAGCCGGCGTCGAAGTCGGCGGCGTCGTAGACGAAGCCGCCCTTGCGCGCCGTGGTCGTCCCGGGGTTGTCCGGGTCGGGGTGGTAGAGGTTCTCGCTCCAGCCGCGGTCGGTGGGGAACTCGGAGATCGCATCGCCGCCGCCGTCGACGAGCTGCCACAGCTCGTCCGGCGAGGTGACCCCGCCGGGGTAGCGGCAGCTCATGCCGACGATCGCGATCGGCTCGTGCTCCCTGCCCTCGATCTCGCGCAGTTGCTGCCTGGTCTGGTGCAGGTCGGCCGTGACCCGCTTCAGGTAGCCCCGGAGCTTGTCTTCGTTTGCCATCGAACGTAGCCCTTCTCAGCCGCTGCGAATATCAAGAGATCTCAAGCTCGTTGTCGATGAAGGCGAACATCTCGTCGTCGGAGGCCGACTCGATCTGGTCGACGACGTCGGATGTCCCGCCGAGGCCGTTGAGGCCGGACAGGAGCTCCTTGAGGCGCGTGGTGAGCCGGCTGCGCACCGTGCTGTCCTCGGCGAGTGTGGTGAGTGATTCTTCGATCTGGTCCAGCTCCGCGAAGAACCGCAGGATGCCGGCCTCCTCGTCCTTCGTCTCGGCGAAGTACCCCATGAGGTGCTCGGTCAGGGTGACCGGCGTGGGGTAGTCGAAGACGGCGGTGGCCGGGAGCCGCAGCCCCGTGGCCCTGCCGAGCTGGTTGCGGAACTCGACCGCGGTCAGCGAGTCGAACCCGAGGTCCTGGAACGGGCGCTGCGGGTCGATCGCCGACCCGTCGGAGAAGCTGAGCACGGTGGCCGCCTGGCCGCGCACGATGTCGGCCAGGGCCGAGCGGCGCTCGTCCGGGTCGAGCGTGGCCAGCCTGTCGGCGAGCCCGTCGCCGCTGCCGGCCCGCCGTACGGAGGTCCTGGCGCTGGTGCGGGCCTGCACGAAGCGGGCGGGGATGAGCAGCGCCTTTCCTGACGGTACGGCGGCGTCGAACAGGCCGAGTCCGTCGGCCGCCGACAGCGGCGCCAGCCCCATCCGCGCCAGCCTGCGCAGGTCGGCCTCGGACAGTTCGCCCGACATGCCGCCCTGCTCCCACAGCCCCCACGCCAGCGACGTCGCCGCCAGCCCTTCGGCGGCCCGCAACTGTGCGAGCCCGTCGAGGAAGGCGTTGGCCGCCGCGTAGTTGCCCTGGCCGGCGCCTCCGAGCACGCCCGCCATGGACGAGAAGAGCACGAAGGCGGTCAGGTTCCTGTCGCGGGTGAGCTCGTGCAGGTGCCAGGCGGCGTCGGCCTTCGGGCGCAGCACGCGGTCGAGCCGCTCGGCCGACAGCGACGTGATCACGCCGTCGTCGAGGACGCCGGCCGTGTGCACCACTCCCGCCAGCTCGTCCACGCCCTCCAGCAGCGTGGCGAGGGCGTCGCGGTCGGCCACGTCACAGGCCGCCACGTCCACCTCGGCGCCCAGCTCCGACAACTCCGCCACCAGCTCGGCCGCGCCCGGAGCGTCGAGCCCGCGCCGGCTCGCCAGCAGCAGGTTCCGAACCTCGTGCTCGGTGACCAGGTGACGCGCCACCAGCGCGCCCAGCCCGCCCGTGCCGCCGGTGACCAGCACCGTTCCTTCCGGTCCGAACATCGGACGCGGGTCCGCCGGGTCCGCGGCCTTGCCGAGCCGTGGCGTCAGCAGGTCGCCGCCTCTGACGGCCAGCTGCGCTTCCCCGGTGGCCAGCGCCCGGCCGACGACGGCCGGGTCCGGCCGGTCGGTGTCCACGTCCAGCAGCACGAACCGGCCGGGCTGCTCGGCCTGCGCGGCCCTGACGAGCCCGCTCACCGCCGCCTGGGCCAGGTCGGGCCGCTCGCCGGGGGCGGTGGCGACGGCGCCGCGCGTGAGGATGACCAGCCGCGCGGATTCGAGGTGTTCCTCGGCCGGCCAGCTCTGCAGCAGTCCGAGGGTCTCGTGGGTCGCGGCGTGGTGGTCCCCGGCGGGGCAGCGGACCAGGACGGCCTCGGGCAGGTCGGCCGGGTCGTGCAGCGAGCCGAGCGTGGCCGCGTCCGGGTAGGTCGCCGCGCCGGTGCCGAGGTCGTCGGCTCCGAGCAGCGCCCACCGGACCGCCTCCTGCGCGGGCTCGCCGGTGACCGGGGTCCACTCGATCTCGTGGAGCGCGCCTCGGTTCGTGCCGCCGAGCTGCGCGGCGGCCAGGGGGCGCAGGGAGAGGGTGTCGACGACGGCGACCGGTGCGCCGAGCTCGTCGGCGATGGCCAGCGTGATCGCGGACCCGCCGGCGTTGGCGAGCTTGACCCGCAGACTCGTCGCGCCCGCCGCGTGCAGGGACACGCCCGACCACGCGAAGGGCAGGTAGGGCCTCCCGGACTCCGGCCGGGGCAGCAGGCCGCCCAGAGCGGTGGCGTGCAGTGCGGCGTCCAGCAGCGCGGGGTGCAACCCGAACCGGCCCGCGTCCGTGTGTGCCTCCTCGGGCAGGACGATCTCGGCGAACACCTCGCCGTTCCGTTCCCAGGCGCCGGTCAGCCCCTGGAACGTCGGCCCGTAGTCGAGCCCGATCGCCACCATGTCGTCGTAGAGGTCCTGGACGGCGACCGGCTGGGCACCCGCGGGCGGCCACTGTGCCAGGTCCACGTCGGGCTCGGGCACGCTCGCCGTGAGCGTGGCCTGGCCGTGCAGGGTCCAGTCGGTGGCGTCCTGCGCCCGCGAGTGGATCGCCAGCGCCCGGCGGCCCGGCTCCTCGGTGGCCGTGGACACCAGCTGCAGTTGCACGCCGCCGTCCTCCGGCACCACCAGCGGGGCCTGCAGGGTGAGCTCATGAAGGTGCGGGCAGCCGCTCTCGTCCCCGGCCCGGATGGCCAGCTCCACCAGCGCCGTGCCCGGCACGATCACACTGCCGCCGACCACGTGGTCGGCCAGCCAGGGGTGCGTGGCGACCGACAACCGCCCGCTGAAGACCACCGTCTCGCCGCCGGCCACCTCGGTCGCCGCGCTGAGCAGCGGGTGCTCGACGGCTCCCAGGCCCGCGGTGGTGACGTCGCCGGTGCCCGGTCCGGGCAGGAGCCAGAAGTGCTCGTGCTGGAAGGCGTAGGTGGGCAGGTCCACGCGGGACGGGCGCGCCGCCGCGAAGTACGCCGCCCAGTCGACGGCGACGCCGTGCGCGTGCATCCGGCCCAGCGCCTGGACGAACGTGCGCGCCTCGTGCCGGTCCTTGGCCCTCGTGCTGACGAAGATCTCGTCACCCGTGAGGGTCTGCTGGGCGAGGCCGGTCAGCGTGGTGTCGGGGCCGAGCTCGACGAAGACGGTGGCTCCCGCCGTACGGGCGGCGGCGACGCCGTCGGCGAACCGCACAGCTCCGCGTACGTGCTCGACCCAGTAGGCGGGGTCGGTCAGCCGACCCGGCTCGGCCAGGCTGCCCGTCACGTTCGAGACGATTGGGATCGTGGGCTCGTGGAAGGCGATGCCGCCGATCGCCTCGGCGAACTCCGCCAGCATCGGCTCCATCAACGGCGAATGGAACGCGTGCGAGACCCGCAACCGCCGGGTCCGCGCCTGCGTCCGGCTCTCGATCTCCTCGATCGCCGCCTCGTCACCCGACACCACCACCGCGGCCGGACCGTTCACCGCCGCGATCCCGGCGCGGCCCTCGTACCCGTCGAGCAGCGGCAGCACCTCCGCCTCAGGCGCGGCCACCGCCAGCATCGCGCCGCCGGCGGGCAGCGCCTGCATGAGCCGGGCGCGGGCGGCGACCAGCGTGCACGCGTCCTCCAGCGAGAACACCCCGGCCACGTGCGCGGCCGCGATCTCCCCGACCGAGTGCCCGGCGAGCACCGCGGGCGCGACGCCCAGCGATTCCAGCAGCCGGTAGAGGGCCACCTCGAAGGCGAACAGCGCCGGCTGGGTCATGCCGGTCTCGTCCAGCACCTCGGCTGGGCCTTGCGCCATGGTCTCGCGGAGCGGATGCGGCAGCAGCGGGTCGAGCACCCGGCAGATCTCGTCCAACGCCCGCGCGAAGACGGGGAACGCGTCCGCGAGCTGCTGTCCCATGCCGACCCGCTGACTGCCCTGCCCGGCGAACAACATCGCCGCCTTGGCCCTCGACCGGGCCAGCCCGGTCTCGACCGCCGGCTCGCCGTGCCTGCCGTCGGCCACCGCCGCCAGCGCCTCCAGCAACTCGGCGCGGTCCGCGCCCGCGACAACCGCGCGGTGCTCCAGCACCGCCCGGCCGGTCGCCAGGGACCAGCCGACGTCGGCCACGTCCAGTTCGTCCCCACGCGACTGCGTCCAGGCGCGCAGTCGCGCCGCCTGCGCCGCCAGCGCCTGCTCGCTCCTGCCGGACAACACCCACGGCACCACGGGCAGCTCGGCCGCCGACCCGGGCGCGGGCTCCGGCTCGGCCGGCGGCTCCTCCAGCACGACGTGCGCGTTGGTGCCGCTGATGCCGAACGAGGAGACGGCGGCGCGGCGGGGCGTCCCGTCGCGCTCCCACGGCCGGGCCTCGCTCAGCAGCCGGACCGCTCCGGCCGACCAGTCCACGTGGGTGGACGGCCGGTCCGCGTGCAGGGTCCGCGGCAGGGTGCCGTTGCGCAGCGCCATGACCATCTTCATGACGCCCGCGACGCCCGCGGCGGCCTGCGCGTGGCCGATGTTCGACTTGATCGAGCCGAGCCACACCGGCCGGTCCTCGGGCCGGTCCTGCCCGTACGTGGCGAGGATGGCCTGCGCCTCGATCGGGTCGCCCAGGGTGGTTCCGGTGCCGTGCGCCTCGACCGCGTCCACGTCGGCCGCCGACAACCCGGCGTTGGCCAGTGCCTGCCGGATCACCCGCTGCTGCGACGGACCGTTCGGGGCGGTCAGGCCGTTGCTGGCGCCGTCCTGGTTGACCGCGGAGCCGCGCACCACGGCGAGCACCTGGTGGCCGTTGCGGCGAGCGTCCGACAGCCGCTCCACCAGCAGCACGCCCGAGCCTTCCGACAGCCCGACGCCGCCTTCCGACTCGGCGAACGCCCGGCACCTGCCGTCGACGGACAGGTTGCGCTGCCGGGAGAACTCGATGAACGTCCACGGCGTCGCCATCACCGTCACACCGCCCGCCAGGGCGAGATCGCAGTCGCCCGAGCGCAGCGCCTGAACAGCCAGGTGCAGCGCCACCAGCGACGACGAGCACGCCGTGTCCACGGTCATCGCCGGGCCTTCGAGCCCGAAGACGTACGACACGCGGCCGGAGGCGACGCTGCCGGAGTTGCCGGTGCCGATCAGCCCTTCGAGCTGGTCGGGCACGGAGGAGAGCTGGCTGGCGTAGTCGTGGTACATCACGCCGGCGAACACGCCGGTCCTGCTGCCGCGCAGCGCGGTCGGGTCGATCCCGGCCCGCTCGACGGCCTCCCACGACGTCTCCAGCAGCAGCCGCTGCTGCGGGTCCATGGCGAGCGCCTCGCGCGGGCTGATCCCGAAGAAGCCGGGGTCGAACTCGCCCGCGTCATGCAGGAAGCCGCCGTGCCTGGAGTAGGAGGTGCCGCGGTTGCCGGGCTCGGGGTCGTACAACGTCTCCAGGTCCCAGCCGCGGTCGGCGGGGAACTCGGAGATCGCGTCGCCGCCCTGTTCGAGCAGCCGCCACAGTTCCTCGGGGGATTCGACGCCGCCGGGGAAACGGCAGGCCATGCCGACGATCGCGATGGGCTCGTCGTCGGCGGCCGTGGCCCGCGCCTGGACGGCGCTCTCCTGCGTGCCGAGGAGCTCTGCGTACAGGTGGCGGACGAGCGCTTCCGGGGTCGGGTAGTCGAAGATCAGGGTCGCGGGGAGCCGCATGCCCGTGGCCGCGTTGAGCCGGTTGCGGAACTCGACCGCCATCAGCGAGTCGAATCCCAGCTCCTGGAACGGCATGCCGTCGTCGATCGCCGACGGGTCGGCGAGGCCGGCCACCACGGCGACCTGGGAGGCGACGAGATCCCGCAGCGCGGTCTGCCGCCCGGCCGGGGGCAGGCCCGCCAGCTGCTGCTTGAGCGTGGCCGCAGCCTCCGACGCGGCGGTCACCACGCGCCTGCCGGACCCGGTGACCAGGCCGCGCAGGAGCGGGGGAACGGCGTCGGCCTGGGCCCCCATGGTCTTGACGTCGAGGTGGGCGGGGACCAGCACGGCGCGGTCGTGGCGGAGCGCGGCGTCGAACAGGTCGAGCCCGTCGGCCGCCGACAGCGGCGCCACGCCCATGCGGGCCAGCCTGCGCAGGTCGGCCTCGGACAGTTCGCCCGACATGCCGCCCTGCTCCCACAATCCCCACGCCAGCGACGTCGCCGCCAGCCCTTCGGCGGCCCGCAACTGTGCGAGCCCGTCGAGGAAGGCGTTGGCCGCCGCGTAGTTGCCCTGGCCGGCGCCTCCGAGCACGCCCGCCATGGACGAGAAGAGCACGAACGCCGACAGGTCCAGGCCGCGGGTGAGCTCGTGCAGGTGCCAGGCGGCCTCGGCCTTCGGCTCCAGCACACGGTCCAGCCGCTCGCCCGACAACGACGTGACCACGCCGTCGTCCAGCACGCCCGCCGTGTGCACCACGCCCACCAGCGAGTCGGCGACCGAGGTGATCGCCCCGTAGAGCGCCTCGCGGTCGGCCACGTCGCAGGCCGCCACCTCGACCTCGGCGCCCAGCTCCGACAGCTCCGCCACCAGCTCGGACGCGCCTGGCGCGTCCGGCCCGCGCCGGCTGAGCAGGAGCAGCCGCCTGACCTCGTGCTCGGTCACCAGGTGGCGGGCGACCAGCGCGCCCAGCCCGCCGGTGCCGCCGGTGATCAGCACGGTGCCGCCCGCACCGAACGCGGGCCGCCCTTCACCGCCAGGTACGGTCCGGCTCAGCCTCGGCACCCACACCTGGCCGTCGCGCACGGCCAGCTGCGGCTCGTCCGACGCCAGAGCCCTGCCGATCGCGTCGTCACTGCCGTCGTCGTCCAGGTCGAGCAGCACGAACCTGCCGGGCTGCTCCGCCTGGGCGGCCCTGACGAGCCCCCACACGGCCGCCTGGTGCACATCCTGTACGAGCGCGTCCCCGGCCGGCACGGCGCCGCGGGTGACCACGACCAGCCGCGAGGCCGCGAACCGGTCGTCCGCCAGCCACTCCTGCAGCGCCGCCAGCACGTCGTGGACCGCCCTGCGGGTGCCGGCGGGCGCCTCGATCAGCACCCGCTCGGGAACCGTCACGGCCCCGGCCAGCGCCGCCAGGTCGGCGACTCTCTCGTAGCCTGCCTCGGCCGCGCCGCTTGCGGGCAGCGTCACCCAGTCGAGCTGGAACAGCTTGTCGCGGTGCCTCCTGGTAGTGGCTCCGTCCTTCGGGCCCACCGGCACCGGCCGGGCGGCCAGGGCGCCGATCGTGGCCACGGCCAGCCCTTCGGTGTCCATCAGCGTCACGGACACCGATCCCTGTCCGGCCGGCGAAACCCGCACCCGCACCCTGGTCGCTCCCGACGCGTGCAGCGCCACGTCGCTCCAGGCGAACGGCAGGTACGGCCTGCCGGGCTCGGGGTCGGCCAGGAAAGCGCCGAGGGAGATGGCGTGCAGGGCGGCGTCGAACAGCGCCGGGTGCAGGCCGTACCCGTCGGTGTCGGTGTCGTCCGGCAGCGCGACCTCGGCGAAGACGTCGTCGCCCCGCCGCCAGGCCGCCCGCAGCCCGCGGAACGTCGTGCCGTAGTCGAGGCCCATGCCGGCGAGGTCGTCGTAGTGGTCGTCCAGGTCCACGGCCTGCGCCTGCTCCGGTGGCCAGGTGCCGACCGGCTCGGGGACCGCCGCGTCCGCCGCGGACAGCACGCCCGCGGTGTGCTGGACCCAGTCGGTGGCGTCCTGCATCCGGGAGTAGATGCCGAGCTGCCGGCGTCCGTCCTCGTCCGGTGCGCCCACGGCCAGCTGGAGCTGGACGGCGCCGTGCTCGGGCACGATGAGCGGCGCCTGCAGGGTCAGCTCCTCGACCAGGCCGCAGCCCGCTTCGTCGCCTGCCCTGATGGCCAGCTCGACGAGTGCCGCGCCGGGCAGGAACACCTGCTCGTTGACCTTGTGGTCGGCCAGCCACGGGTGGGTGGCGACGGACACGCGGCCGGTGAGCACGACCTCTCCACCCGCGGCCAGGCCGGTGAAGGCGCCCAGCAGCGGGTGGCCGGTGGCCTCAAGCCCCAGGCTGGCCGCGTCGCCCGCGCCCGCCGATCCCTGCAGCCAGTAGCGCTGGTGTTGGAAGGCGTAGGTGGGCAGGTCGATGATCTGCGGGTGGGAGCCGGCGTAGGTCTGCGGCCAGTCGATCTCGACCCCGCGTACCCACAGCTCCGCCGCGCTCGCCCACAACCTGCGCAG
>NZ_JAAAHR010000218.1:0-13117 GCF_009908215.1 Nonomuraea sp. K271
GCGACGATCTGCGCCCCCACCCTCCCGGCTCCATAGACCCGCACCCGCTTGCCCCTGCGCCGCTCCAGCACGGCGATCCCGCCTTCGGGCGAGGTCGAGGCCAGGTCGAGGGCGTCGAGCTCCGGTCGTAGACGGTCGCGCTCGGCCAGCGGAAGGTCGCGGAGCGAGCCGGGACCGGTGGCCGCGTCGTGGACGGCGCCTTGCCGGATGAGCTGGTCGAGCACGGAACGGGCATGGTCTTCCTCGAGACCGGCGTCGGCCGCCCCGCGCAGGACCTGCTGTAGATCGCGGGTGCCGTCGAGACTTTCGATCCAGGCGCGGACGGGACGGCTCAGACCGCTCAGCATGACGGCCCTGAGCGGGTGCGCACCGTATTGGAGAGTGTGCTCGTCGCGGACGATGCGCCGGAGCGCGGGCTTCACACGTGGCCTCATGCCGGGAAGGTTCGCACGCGACGGCAAGATCCCGTGCGTCTTCCTCCGCGCCTGTGGACAACCACGGACCCGCTACGGCGCCTGTGGACAACGCGGCCTCCCAAGCGTCCGGCGGCGCGCGGCATCCCCGCCCGGCCACGTTACGCTTCCCGGCATGACCGAGCTCCTGGTGGACCGCCATGACGACGGAGTCGTCCTCATCACCCTCAGCCGCCCCGACATGCGCAACGCCATGACCGACGCCATGACCGAGCAGTGGCGCGCGACCATGTCGTCGCTGGCCGGCGACCGCGACGTCCGCTGCGTCGTCATCACCGGCGCGGGCAGCGCGTTCTCGTCCGGCGGCGACCTGTCGTGGATCGGTGACCGCGGCGAGGAGGCGGTGCCGCGGCTGCGCGATCGCATGCTCGACTTCTACCGCACGTGGCTCATGGTCACGGAGCTCGAGGTCCCCACGGTCGCCGCCGTCAACGGTCCCGCCGTCGGCGCGGGTCTGTGCGTGGCGCTGGCCTGTGACCTCGTGTACGCCGCCGCCGACGCCAAGCTGCTGGCCCCGTTCACGTCGCTGGGCCTGCATCCCGGCATGGCGGCCACGTATCTGCTCCCCAGGAGGGCGGGAACGGGCCTGGCCCGGGAGATGCTCCTCACCGGCCGTACCGTGACGGGGGCGGAAGCAGCGGTTAAAGCGCTAGTAAATGAATCTTTCCCGAAAGATGACCTTATGTCGGAAGTGCGGTCCATCGCCGGAAAGATCGCGAAGAACGCACCCATAGCAACAAGACTGACGAAAGTGGCGCTGAACCAAGACCATCAGGACCTGGAAGCCGCGCTGAGGTGGGAATCCCTGGCACAGCCGGTGACCATGGCATCGTCCGACATGATCGAGGGACTGACCGCCCATCGGGAAAGGCGCTTGCCCAAATTCACCGGCTCTTAATCATCTGACCAGCAGAAACAACGGCCACCCTCTGTGGAATTTCGCCAGTCTCGGCTACCGTGCATATGTGCCCCCCGAGACAGTCGAGGTTCGTCGCAGTTCTCGTCGCAGGCGTACGGTCTCCGCCTACCGCGACGGTGACAAGACGATCGTGCTCCTGCCCGCCTGGCTGAGCGGCGAAGACGCGGATGAATGGGTGAGCCGGATGCTGGATCGGCTGGCCGCGAAAGAGCGCCGGCGACGGCCGACCGACGAGGCTCTGCTCGAGCGGGCCAAGGAGCTGTCGGCCAAATATCTCGACGGCAAGCCTGACCCCGTGAGCGTGCGCTGGGTCGACAACCAGCAGCACCGCTGGGGCTCGTGCACCCCTGAGAACGGCACGATCCGGATCTCGACCCGGCTCAAGGGCCTGCCGGAATGGGTCATCAACTACGTGATCATCCATGAGCTGGTGCACCTGCTGGTGCCCAGCCACGGCCCCAAGTTCTGGGCGCTGGTAGAACAGTATCCGAAGGCGGAGCGGGCGCGCGGGTTCCTTGAAGGATTCTCTGCCGCGGCCCACACGGCACCGGAGGAATGTTGACCCGCATAGCCGCGGTCCTGGCACGACAGCGCATGTCCCAGGCGGCGCCC
The DNA here is from genome assembly GCF_009908215.1 of Nonomuraea sp. K271. Taxonomy (NCBI): domain Bacteria; kingdom Bacillati; phylum Actinomycetota; class Actinomycetes; order Streptosporangiales; family Streptosporangiaceae; genus Nonomuraea; species Nonomuraea sp. K271. Next base: position 2,005 of record NZ_JAAAHR010000218.1, read on the forward strand.
CCGGGCGTCGACCCGGCGAGATTCCTCGAAGCGGTGGCGGAGGACACCTACGAGATGGTCGCCGGCCTGGAGCTCGTCACTCCCGTCCTGATCACGAGCGTGCCCGAGCTCGACGAGATCGTCTGGCCGGGCACCCAGGTCATCGTGGTCGGCGAGGACGAACCGCTGAAGAAGATCCTCGCCCGCCTGGACGCCGACCAGGCCGCCGTGATCGCCGCGGACGCACCCGACCTTCCTCCGCTGCTGGTCGGGAAGTTGTTCAGGGAGCTGGGCCGGGCCGAGATCACGGTCTGCCCGGCGGAGCACGGCGGAGCCGTGGCGATGGCCTGCGCGCTTCCCGCGCCCGGCTGGGCCGACCCCGATCTCGACGATCCCGACGTGGTGGCCGCGTTGCGCGCCCAGGCCCCCGGGCCGCGCAGGGTCGCCACCACTCCCGGCTGGCACCGCCTGCGCACCCGCGACGACGTCGAACGCCTCGATCCCGGTCTCGAAGGCTGGGACAACACACGCGCTCTGATCGCCGCGCGCTGACTCAGGGCACGGTGAGCCGGGCCACCAGAGCACGGTGGTCGGTGCCCCGCACGTCGTGCACGCTGACCTCCTTGACCCCGACCCGCTGGTCGACCAGTACGTGATCGATCGTGATGATCGGAGGCACCCGCTTGTTGGCCGGCCATGTGGGGATCAGCCCGGCCCCCACCTGGTCGGCCGCGTCCTTGTAGCCGCGGGCCAGCAGCCTGCGCATGGGCGCGTGATCGAGCGAGGCGTTGAAGTCGCCCGCCAGGATCCGCACCCGCTCGCTCGACGCGGAGGGCAACGCCTCCAGCGCCTCGTTCCAGTCGGCGAAATTCCGGCCGATCGGCGGATAGGGGTGCGCGTCGACGAACTCGACGGGCGGCCCGCCGGGCAGGGAGACCAGTGCGGCCGGCATACGGTGCCCGATCTGCGGTATCAGGCCGGGTAGCTCCTGCATCGGGTGCTTGGAATAGAGCCCGCTTCCCCCGGCGCTCCACTCGGGTTCCAGCACCCGGTGCGGCATGATGTCCTTGAGCCCTGCGGCGTCCAGATCGGAGATGGCGCCCGGGGTCAATTCCTGGGTGGCCAGCACGTCGGGGCCGAACTCACGTACGAGCCGCATGATCGTCGCCACGTCGGCCCTGCCGAACAACATGTTGATCGTCATGACCGTGAGCGGCCGGCCCGCCGTGGCGTCGGCGGTGCCCAGCGCCCTGGGCAGCACGCTGAAGCCGAGCGCGGTCGTGGCGAGCAGCGCGACGGCGGTCGCGGCCCGCTTGCGCCCGACCGCCGCGATCAGCAGCGGGATCAGCGAACCCGCCGCCGCGTACGGGGTCGCGGTCATGAGCTGCGTGGGCAGAGACCCTCGCTCCAGACCGGCCACCCGGGCCACGGCCCAGGCGGCGAACGGGGTCACGGCCAGCCAGGTCAACGCCGTCGCGGGGAACCTGCGTCGTTTGCGCTTCGGCACCACGATCGTGCCGCCGACGGCGGAAGTCTCCACGCAAGCCCCCTCTTGGAACGACCCAAGAGGACTCTAGCCAAGCGCGCGCGAGCTCAGCGCGTCCCGTCCACGCGCCGCCAGCCGCCGCGTGGCCTCGTCGGACGGTTCGGGGATCTCGTCGACGGGAAACCAGCGCAGGTCGAGCGACTCGTCGCTGATCACCGCCTCCGCCCCCTCGGGGGCCACGGCCGCGTATTCGACGTCGAGATGCCAGCTGCGCGGCGGATGGCACCACACTTCGTGCTTGTCGACCGCGAGCGGCCCCGGCAGCAGCTCCAGCCCGTAGATCCCCGACTCCTCCCATGCCTCCCGCAGTGCCACGTCGGCGAGCGACATGTCGGAGATCTCACAGTGGCCGCCCATCGGGAGCCACATCCTGGCCTTCGGATGCAGCGTGAGCAGCACCCGGGAGCCGTCGTGCGACAGCACCGCCGTCGTCCCCGTCAGATGCCCCGGCACACACTCGCGCAGCATCGCGTCGTCGTGGGTGCGCAGGTGCTCGAGGAACTCCGTACGCAGAGCCTCTTCCTCGGGCGTGGGCGCCGTCCATCCGGACAACACCGCCACGGCATCGCGGTGCAGGCTCAACTCTTGCCGCCCTCGCCCTCTCCCTCGTCGTCCGGCTTGGCCTCCAGCTGGGAGATGTCCCACGCCTGCTCACCGCGTACGAACGCCTCGGGGTCGTCGAGATCGTCGGCCGTCGGCATCAGGTCGGGGTGCGACCACAGCGCGTCGCGCCCGTCGACCCCGCGCTCGCTCTCCAGCGCGCGCCACAGCGCGGCGGCCTCGCGCAACCGCCTGGGCCGCAGCTCCAGCCCCACCAGGGTGCCGAACGTGAGCTCGGCAGGACCACCGGTCGCGCGCCGTCTCCGCACGGTCTCCGCGAGAGCCACGGCGGACGGGAGCTTGCCCTGCGCGGCCTGGTCGACCACGGTGGCCACCCACCCCTCGACCAGGGCGAGCATGGTCTCCAGCCGCGCCAGCGCGGCCTTCTGCCGCTCGGTCTCCTCGGGCTTGAGCAGGTTGCCCCCGCTCAGCGCCTCCTGGATGGCCTCGGGGTTGTTGATGTCGAGACCGCGGATCTGCTCTTCGAGCGCGGACGTGTCGACGGTGATGCCCCTGGCGTATTCCTCGACCGCGCCGAGCAGGTGCGAGCGCAGCCACGGAACATGCTGGAACAGCCGATGGTGCGCGGCCTCACGCAGCGCCAGATAGAGCCTGATCTCGTCGGACGGCACTTCCAGGCCCTCGCTGAACGAGGCGATGCCGCCGGGCAGCAGCGCGGCCGTGTCGGACAGAGGCAGCCCGATGTCGGTGGTGCCGACCACCTCGCGGGCCAGCGATCCGATCGCCTGGCCGATCTGCTGGCCGACCATCATGCCGCCCATCTGCTTGAGCATGCCCATCAGCGGCCCGGCCATCTGCTGGGCCTCTGGGGGCAGCTGGGAGCCGCCGAGCGCGCCGCCCATGGTCTCGACCATGCGTTCGGCGATGGGCTCGCAGAGCTTCCGCCAGATCGGAACAGTGTTCTCGATCCACTCGGACCGGCTCCAGGCCTGCGGATTGGCCACGCCGCTGGGCAGCGTCGCCGCTTCGTTGAGCCACAGGTCGGCCAGGCTGAGCGCCTCGACGATCTGGCGGCGCTCGCCTTCCATGACGCTCGGATCGCCTTCGGCGGCCACGGAGTGCCGGGCGATGTTCTTGGCCATGTCCCAGTTGACAGGGCCTGAACCCTGCGGCGCCGACAACATGTCGGCGAACTGGCGCATCGCCTGAGCCATCTGCTCAGGGTTGCCGAACATGGCGAACGGGTTCTCGTTAGGGTCGTTTTCGCGACCTGGCAGGTCAGTCACCGCTCTACCTCGTGCAGGATGGAGGAGTCCACATCCGCCACGTTAGTCGTCCTACGGCGGATCAGTGCAAAGTGAGGACCTGGTGCCTACCTCGAAACGCCCGCGTCAACCCGTCGTAGCCGTCACCGGCGCGGCCTCCGGTCTCGGCCGTGAGCTGCTCGCGAGGCTCGTATCCGCTGCGGATTTCCGCAGGGTGGTGGCCATTGACGAGCAGCGCGGCGACGTCGGTGAGGCCACCTGGCGAGTGCTCGACGTACGAGATCCGCTCTTGGCGAACCGGATCTCCGACATTGACGTCCTTGTTCATCTGGCCGGTGACTACACCGTCGACTCCGACCCCGGCGAGCGCCGCGCCTACAACCTGCGCGCCGCCCAGACCGTGCTGACCGCCTGCGCCGCGGCGCGCGTCCGCCGCGTGGTGCTGGTCACAAGCGCGATGGTGTACGGCGCCGCACCCGACAACGAGGTCCCCCTGCCCGAGGACTCCCCGGTCACGGCCGAGCCTGACACCGGCGTCGTCGGCGACTTCCTGGAGATCGAGTCCCTCGTACGCAGGTCGCTGCGCAGCCATCCCGGACTCGAGGTGACCGTGCTGCGCCCGGCCGCGGTCGTCGGCCCGGGCGTCGACACGGTGATCACGCGTCACTTCGAGTCGCCCAGGCTGCTGACCGTGAAGGGCTGCACCCCCCATTGGCAGTTCTGCCACATCGACGACCTGCTCTCGGCGCTGGAGCTGGCGGCGCGGGGAGCCGTCACGGGCGTGGTGGCGGTCGGGTGCGAAGGGTGGATGGAGCAGGAGCAGGTCGAGGAGATGTCCGGCATCCGCCGGTTCGAGCTGCCCGCCGGGCTGACGTTCGGCACGGCGCAACGCCTGCACCGGCTCGGCATCACTCCTGCGCCCGCGACCGACCTGCACTACGTCGTCTACCCGTGGGTCGTCGACTGCACGGCGCTGCGCGAGGCCGGATGGAAACCGGCGTGGACCAACGAAGCCGCGTTCGAGCAGCTCCTGGAGCTGCGCGAGAACAGGACGACGGTGGTCGGCAGGCGCCTGCCCGTCAAGGAGGCCACGCTCACCGCCGCCGGCGCCACCGTCGCAGTGATCGGCACGGCGGCGATCGTCCGCCAGGTGCGCAAGAAAAGGCGCCAGTGAAGGTCCTTGAGGGAATTCCCAGCTGATCTGCTGCTACGGCCTTGACCAGGCACGACGTCCGAGCCGCGGGCAGGCGGGCAGGTTCGCTGTTGGTAGTCTCTTTCCGTGGACGTCATCCGGTTGCTCGGCATTCGTGAGACCCCGCTGTCCGTGGACGAGGTGCTGGCCGCCGTGGGCGACCACGCCGCAGGTGGCATCACGATCTTCGTGGGCACCGTTCGCGAGCAGGACCACGGGAAGCCGGTGACCCGGCTCTCCTATTCGGCGCACCCCTCGGCCGAGGCCGAGCTGCGGCAGGTGGCCGAGAAGGTGGCGGCCGACTTCCCCGTGACCGCGCTCGCCGCCGTCCATCGTGTGGGAGACCTGGAGCTGGGCGACACGGCCGTGATCGTCGCAGTGGCAGCGCCGCATCGTGACGAGGCGTTCAAGGCCTCGCGCAGGCTGATCGACGATCTGAAGGCGCACGTCCCGATCTGGAAACACCAGTCGTTCGCCGACGGCGAGGCCGAATGGGTCGGTGTCGGCGAATAGGCTTTCCTCCATGTCGCGACGCGCCCTGACCCTGCTGCTGTCGGGGTTCCTCGTGCTCGCTCTCGGCGTGGTGGGCGCATTCCAGGAGGTCCCGTACGTCGTGCTGAGCCCCGGTCCGACGGAGAACACCATCGGTGAGGTCGACAAGAAGCCCGTGATCTCGATCAAGGGCCGGCAGACCCATGCCACCACGGGCACGCTGAGCCTGGTCACGGTCGCCTACCAAGGCGGACCTGCCGCTCAGATCGACCTGCTGACCGCGTTGCGCGGCTGGATCGACCCGACCGTCGCGGTGGTCCCGCAGGAGACCATCTTCGCTCCCGACCGTGACCCCCAGGAGGTCGAGGAGGAGAACACGGTCGAGATGACCAACTCCCAGGACTCTGCCACCGCCGCCGCGCTCGACGAGCTCAAGATCCCCTATGACATGGTCGTGACCGTCGTGTCCACGGAGAAGGGCAAGCCGGCCGAGGGCAAGCTGCGCAAGGACGACCAGATCAACTATGTCGACGGCAAACAGGCGAAGAACGTCGACGTCGTGGGCGACGCCGTCAAGGCTCACAAGCCGGGCGAGAGCGTCGTCTTCAACGTCACAAGGGGCAAGGACAAGCTTGACGTCACGGTGCCGACGATAGCGGGAGACCAGGGGCAGACCCTGGTGGGCGTGCTGATGCAGGCCAAATACAAGTTCCCGTTCGAGGTCGACATCAACGTGGGCGACGTCGGCGGGCCCAGCGCCGGGCTGATGTTCTCCCTCGGCATACTCGACAAGCTCACTCCCGGCTCGCTCACCGGCGGCAAGCGGATAGCCGGCACCGGCACCATCCAGCCGACGGGCGAGGTGGGGGCGATCGGCGGCATCGCCCAGAAAATGGTCGGCGCCAAGGAATCGGGCGCCACCGTCTTCCTGACGCCCGCCGACAACTGCGCCGAGGCCTTGAAGGCCGTGCCCGACGGGCTCCGGCTGGTCAAGGCCGACACTCTGCACAACGCGGTGCAGGCGCTTGACGCGCTGCGCACGGGTAAGGGCAACGTGCCCGCATGTGACGCCGGATGAAACTTTCGGCAAGGCCCATGCGTTAGTCGTAGGGCTGGCACAGCGGTGTAGGTTGCCAGCACGGACCGAAATTTCATTACGACGAGGGGTTGGCCTTGAGCTTCCGGACCCCAGGAGCCGGCAGGGCGATGCGCTTGCCCCGCCGACCGCGACTGCTTCTGCCTGTGGCGATCTCCCTTGTGGTGATCGTCGCCCTGTTCTTTCTCTTCTCTGGCTTTTACACCGACTACCTGTGGTTCGACGCGACGAACTACACGTCGGTCTTCACCGGTGTGCTGCTGACCCAGATTGTGTTGTTCCTGGTCGGAGCGGCACTGATGGTCGCGGTCGCCGGCGGCAACATGTTGCTCGCCTTCCGGATGCGGCCGATGTTCGGGCCCGCGGTGTTCGGCGGGAGCAGCGGCGCCGACCGCTATCGTATGGCGCTCGACCCCCACCGCAAGCTGATCTTCATCGTCGGCATGGGGCTGCTCGCGCTGTTCTCCGGTTCCTCGTTCGCCGGTCAGTGGCAGACGTGGCTGAAGTTCGCCAACGGCGAGGCCTTCGGCAAGCAGGACCGGCTGTTCGGGATGGACATCTCGTTCTTCATGTTCGACTACCCGTTCATCCGGATGGTCCTGAACTTCCTGTTCACCGCGCTGATCATCTCCATCATCCTCGCGGCGATCACCCACTACCTCTACGGCGGGTTCCGCCTGCAGTCGCCAGGGGTGCACGCCTCCAGGGCCGCTCGCACGCACCTGTCGGTGCTGCTGGGCGTCTTCCTGCTGCTCAAGGCCGTCGCCTACTGGGTCGACCGGTTCGGCCTGGTCTTCTCCGACCGCGGTTTCGTGCACGGTGCCTCCTACACCGACGTCAACGCGGTCCTGCCGGCCAAGACCATCCTCGCGATCATCGCCCTGATCTGCGCCGCCCTGTTCTTCGCGGGCGTGTTCCGGCCCGGCGGCATGCTGCCGGGGGTCTCCGCGGGCCTGCTCGTGCTCTCGGCCGTCCTGATCGGCGGCGTCTACCCGGCGCTGGTCGAGCAGTTCCAGGTCAAGCCCAACCAGCAGGGCAAGGAGTCGCCCTACATCCAGCGCAACATCGAGGCCACGCGGGAGGCGTACAACGTCGACAAGACCGAGGTCGAGAACTACAACGCCCAGGCCGACCCGGCGAAGGTCGAAAGCAACGGCGACGCCTCGGTCTCCGGCGTGCGGCTGCTCGACCCGGCGCTCGTGTCCTCGACGTACGAGCAGACGCAGCGCATCCGAGGCTTCTACAGCTTCGCCGACACGCTCGACGTCGACCGCTATCCCGACAACACGGGGAAGCTGATCGACCACATCGTCGGCGTGCGCGAGCTGACCAGCCCGCCCCAGGACCAGAACAACTGGATCAACCGCGCCCTGGTCTACACCCACGGCTACGGCTTCGTCGCCGCGCCCGGCAACCAGGTCGACTCCAGTGGTCTGCCCGCCTACGACGCCAAGGACATGCCGGTCACGGGCCCGCTGGTCAACAGCGCCAAGCTCAAGGAATCGCGCATCTACTTCGGTGAGGACCCGTCGTCCTCCGAATACGTCATCGCCGGCGGCAACCCTGAGAACCCGCAGGAGCTCGACTATCCGGAGACGGGCGGCACGGGCCAGAAGAACACGGCCTACACCGGCAAGGGCGGCGTGCCCGTCGGCTCGTTCATCAACCGGCTCGTCTACGCCGCCAAGTACAGCGAGGCCAACATCTTGCTGTCGGGCGACATCAACGACAACTCCAAGATCCTTTACGTCCGTCACCCGCGTGAGAGGGTGGAGCAGGTCGCGCCGTTCCTCACGCTCGACGGCAACCCCTACCCGGCGATCATCGACGGTCGCGTCACCTGGATCCTCGACGGCTACACCACGTCCAACGACTACCCCTACTCGCAGAGCGAAAGCCTCGGCGACATGACGCGCGACACGTCCACCGACCGTCGCGTGATCGCCCAGCAGCCGCGTGACCAGATCAACTACATCCGCAACTCCGTCAAGGCCACGGTCGACGCCTACGACGGCACGGTCAAGCTCTACGCCTGGGACAACAACGACCCGGTGCTCAAGACCTGGAGCAACGCCTTCCCCGGCGTCATCCGCCCGGCATCGGAGATGAGCGCCGACCTGCGCAGCCACGTGCGCTACCCGGAAGACCTGTTCAAGGTGCAGCGCTACACGCTCTCGCGCTACCACATCACCGACCCGGCCGCCTTCTACAGCGGCCAGGACTTCTGGAACGTCCCCAACGACCCGACGCAGGGTGAGCAGAACGTCAAGCAGCCTCCCTACTACCTGACCACCACGATGCCGGGCGGCACGCCGACGTTCTCGCTGACGACGACGTTCGTGCCGCGCCAGGGGCCCAACCTGGCGGCGTTCATGGCGGTCGACTCGTCGTCGGGATCCGGATACGGCCGGATGCGCATCCTGCGCATGCCGTCCAGCACACCCATTCCAGGCCCCGGCCAGGCACAGAACGCCTTCCAGAGCCGCTTCGCGGGTGAGCTCAACCTGCTGGGCGTCGGTGCGTCGTCGGTGCGTTACGGCAACCTGCTGACGCTCCCGTACGCGGGCGGACTGGTCTACGTGGAGCCGGTCTACATCCAGGTGGCGGCCGGCGGCGGTCAGGAGCCCTACCCGATCCTGCAGCGGGTCCTGGTGTCGTTCGGCTCCAAGATCGGTGTGGCCCGCACGCTGGAGGAGGGACTCCAGGAGGTCTTCGGCGGCGAGCAACAACAACAGGACCAACAGCAGAACGAGCAACAGACCCAGCCCAACCAGGCCAACATGGCGCTCAACTCGGCGATCGCCAACGCGAAGAAGGCCTACGAAGACGCGCAGAAGGCCCTGCAGGCGAGCCCACCCGACTGGGACGCCTACGGTGACGCCCAGAAGCGGCTGGACGAAGCCCTGAAGACCCTGGAAGGGGCCAACAAGCAGCAGGCGGCACCGACGGGCACTCCGAGTCCTTCGCCCACGGCCACGCCGTCAGCGACCCCCACGGGCACGCCGCCGGCATCCACGCCGCCGTCGCCTGCACCGTCACCCACCGGATCACCGGCGGGAGACACCTCTTAGCGCAACCAATTTGCGCCCACCCCGCGCCGCCGATACGCTTGAAAAGCACGACGACGCGGGGTGGAGCAGTTCGGTAGCTCGCTGGGCTCATAACCCAGAGGTCGCAGGTTCAAATCCTGCCCCCGCTACCAGGCCAGAGGCTCGAGATCTGGAAACAGATCGGGCCTCTGATCGGTTCAGGGATTTGCTCGTCACAAGCACTCCTCTGAAGGTTGTATAGTTAAAAGTGACACACCGACGCGGGGTGGAGCAGTTCGGTAGCTCGCTGGGCTCATAACCCAGAGGTCGCAGGTTCAAATCCTGTCCCCGCTACCAAACAGGGTTCCCGGTCACCGGATCATCCGGCGGCCGGGAACTTTTCTGTTTCTCCAACAACTCTTTTCACCGGGCGGTCTCGTCGTGCGGCACACGGTGTTGTGGCGATGTGGCTCAGCGAAGTGTTCGGCGGCCCCGACCGGTACACCAAGGAGCGCGGCGCGGAACCTCCGCCCCAGGCGCCCGTGCCGCGGTGGGGGTGGGGAGTGGCGCCGCCGTACCAGCCTTGAGCGGCCCGGAAGGTCACCGGTTCCACTCGTCCGGTCCCACGTAGGGTTCGGGTTCGTCGAGCGGGTTCACGTACGTGTCGGAGTCCCGGAGGTCCTCCTCGCAGACCCAACGCGAGATGCCCCGCGAGACCCCGTCGTCGAGCTCGGCGATGCGGTGCAGGTAAGGCAGTCGGTCCCGATACATGTCGATGATCGACAGCTGGAGGTCGTCCCCCATGTCCCGGCCGATCTCGTAGAGGTTGTCGTCCATGGCACTCAGGCCTTTTTGATCATTTCGATCGTCTTCTGTACGGCCCAGCCGAGGAGCAGGAACCCGAAGACGACCTGCACGATGCGCATCCACAGGGACGAGAAGTGGTCGGCGTAAACCACGATGCCGACCCACATCAGACCGAATATCCCGACGAGGAGGATTGCTGCCCAGTTCAGCCCTCGCTGCCACATATGTGCAGTGTCGCAGGCGGTCGCCCAATGGCAGGTATGCCGTGAGTCGTCATCGGGTCACTGCGCGTTGCGCCCGCCGCCCGTGGTGGAGTGAGCTCAGCGGGGGAGCGTTCTCCCCGTGCCCACGCAACGCCGCAGGGGCACCGCACGCCGGCGGGGCCGCTGCGGCGACTCCTCCAGGCGCGCGAGCAGCGCGGCCGCCGTCCTGGCGTCGGCGAGGACGCGTTGTACGGTCTCATCGTCCTGGGGCAGCTGACCGTGCTCGGCCAGCTCGTGCTTGAGGAAAGCCGTGGGATCCGGCGCATGCGCGGCCTCGGCGGCCACGGTCGCCCGCGCGGACGTCAGCAGTCGCAGGTAGTGGGTGCGGAGGATGGCCTCGCGCATGCGGGACTGTTCGAGGTCGTCGAGCAGCATCCTTGCGATGCTCAGCAGATCTCCTGCCTGGTTCGTCTCGTCGGCGAGGAAGGCACGGATGTCGTCGAACTCCGAGCGGGCCATGGCGGACACCTCCGAGAGCGCAGTCTGCTCGTAGGTACATTGGTACCGGCGGGCGATTGCGGATGGCTTGACGTCGGCTTGCGCCGCGACGGCGCCAGGGGAGTTCGTTGGCCAGGTTTGGGCGTCCCCTGGGGAGGGAAGAACCTTCCGATTACCTGAGTGGGCCGAAGTAGGTGCCACAGGCTGCTAGAGTTGCTTCCCGCAAGGCGGTCCGGAGGTTCCTCGGAGCCTCGGAGAAGCTCGGCAAATCCCACTACCTTCAAGGTCGTCCGCTGATGGTTCGCATCGGTTGGGATCGGCTGGTAAGTTAGAGGGGTTGTCTCCGAAAGGGGGCGGCGCTTAATTCCCGCAGGTCGAGCAGGTCCGGTCAATTTGACAGGGACTTGAACGGCTGAAAGAGTTAAGACACAACGAAATGAACGCC
>NZ_JAAAHR010000219.1:0-13087 GCF_009908215.1 Nonomuraea sp. K271
CGCAGGTGGAGTCGGTCCTGGCGCGCAGGGCGGTCGTGGAGCGTCGGCGCCGCCGGCTCCACCGTACGTTCATGACGGCCGCCGCCTGCCTCGTGGTGGCGGCGGGGGTCTTCCTCGCCGGCAGCTCCCTCACCGGCGGCCCGAACCCGGACAGCATCCACAGCCCGGCCCGCGCGCTGCTCATGACCGGCCGCACCTACGCCGCCACCGACCCCGCGACCGGCGTGTCCAGCGTCATCGGCCTGGAGGACAAGGGCTGGGGGACCCACGTCGCGCTGGAGCTCAAGGGCGTCAAAGGCCCGCTGCAGTGCCGGCTCACGGCCGTGGGCGACGACGGCCGCTCCGAGGTGGTGGCGAGCTGGGGCGTCCCCGACAAGGGGTACGGCGTGCCGGGCTCGCCCGATCCGATGCTGCTGCACGGAGGCACCAGCCTTCCGCAGGACGAGCTGAACCACTTCACGATCCAGACCTCCGACGGCAGGATGCTGGCCACGATCACCGTCTGACGGCGGAGAAGTGGCCGGTGAACCAGTCGCTCGCCTGGTCGGCCACGATCTCGAGCGCGCCGGGCTCCTCGAACAGGTGGGTGGCGCCCGGCACGACCGACAGGCGGCTTTCGGCGTTCAGCCGACGCTGGGCCTCCTCGTTCAGCCTCAGCACGACCGGGTCCCTGCCGCCGACGATGAGCAGGGCGGGGGCGCGTACCGCCTCCAGCTTCTCCGCGGCCAGGTCGGGCCGGCCGCCTCGTGAGACGATCGCGGTGATCGGGTTGCCGGGCTCGGCCGCCGCCGCCAACGCCGCCGCCGCGCCGGTGCTGGCGCCGAAGTAGCCGATCGGGAGGCCCGCCGTCGCGGGCCGCTCACGCACCCATGCCGTACGCTCCAGCAGCCGCCGCGTCAGCAGCCCGATGTCGAAGACGTTCTCCCTGGCCGCCTCCTCCTGCGGGGTGAGCAGGTCGAACAGCAGCGTGCCCAGCCCGGCCTCGTTGAGCGCGCCCGCCACGTAACGGTTGCGCGGGCTGAGCCGGCTGCTGCCGCTGCCGTGCACGAACACCACCATCCCCCGAGCACCGTCGGGGACGACCAGATCGCCGGGCACCGGCCACACCTCCTTCACGGCCTCCGTGCCCGCTACCCCTGTTCGACCAGCTCTATCCGCTGCTCCACTGGGCAGGGCACGTGCATGGGGACCGAACCGGGGCGTCGGCGTGAGCCGTACGCACCGCCGCTCCAGCGCATCGTCTCGGGTGGGAAGGCGGCGCTCGGCCGGGCCAGGGGCCTGGGCATGGGGCGCTGGCTGCGCATGGAACGCGAGTCCTTCGTCCAGACGATCAAGGTGACGGGGGCATGCGTCCTCGCCTGGTGGCTGGCGGCCAACGTGCTGAAGGTGGGCCTGCCGGTGCTGGCGCCCATCGGCGTGCTCCTGACGGTGTCGGCGACCGCGTACAGCACGGTGGTGAGGGGCCTGCAGCAGGTCGGCGCGGTGATCGTGGGCGTGGCGGCGGCCACGGGGCTGATCTGGCTGCTCGGCGTCAACGCGGTGACGCTGGCGGTGCTGACCTCGTCCGGACTGGTCCTGGCCCGGCTGCTGAACCTGCCGGCCCAGAACGTGCAGATCCCGATCACGGCGCTGCTGGTGTTCGCGCTGGGCAGCACGTACGGCTTCGCCCGCCTGGCGGACGTGCTGATCGGGGCCTGCATCGGCGTGGCGGCGAACCTGCTGATCCTGCCACCGCGGTATGTGGAGCGCGCGGCGAAGGAGTTGTGCGGGCTCTCCGGCGAGCTGGCCGACCTGGCCGCGGACATGGCGCGGGGGCTGGGCGGCGAGTGGGACCGCGAGATGGCGGGCGAGTGGCTGGAGCGGGCCAGGACGCTCTCCCAACGGCTGGAGGAGGCGAAGGAGGCCGCGGACCAGGCGAAGGAGTCGGTGCGTTTCACGTTGCGGCGCAGCCGATACGACACCCGCCTGCGCCAGGTCGCCGAGGCCGCCACCTGCCTCGACCACGCCTGCAGCCAGCTCAGGGGGATCGCCAGAGGGCTGGTCGACCTGATCGCGGGCGCGCGCGGCCTGCCCGGCGAGCGAGGGGCGGACCTGCCCGACCCGCTGGCGCAGGAGCTGGAGTCGCTGTCGCAGGTCTTCGGCGCCTTCGGGATGTTGCAGATCGGCCGCAGCGGCAAGGGCTCCTACCAGAAGGACATGAAGGAGTTGCGTGCCGCGCTGGGCGAGGGCAGGCGGCGGCAGAAGGTGCTGGCCGAGGAGTTCGACCGGACCAGGCACAGGGAGCTGAAGACGTTGCAGGGAGCGCTGCTCGACGACTGCGCCAGGATCCGTTACGAGTTCGACCCCGACAACGGCCCGCACAAGGAGGCCTTTCCCCCGTCCGCGTACGAGTAGGGGCAAGCTGGACTCATGATCGATGCCCCTGAGCCCGACTGCTGGACACATCCCGCGCTGGAGGTGCGTCCCTCGCTCATCGCCGGCGACGGGCTGTTCGCCACCGCCGCGATCCCGGCCGGCACCGAGGTCGCCCGCGTCGGCGGGCGGCTCGTGACCTGGGAGCGGCTGCGGGAGCTCTTCGACGACCCCGCGGTCCCGTACGTCGACACCATCACGGTGTCGGACGACCTCCACCTGGTCCTGCCGTTCGGGCGGCCGGTCGGCAAGAGCAACCACAGCTGCGACCCCAACCTGTGGTGGACCGGCCCCTACAGCCTGGCCGCGCGCCGCGACCTGCTGCCTGGCGAGGAACTGACCAGCGACTACGCCACCAGCAGCGCGGCGCCCGAGTTCACCATGGACTGCCGGTGCGGGGCGGCCCTGTGCAGGGGCCGGGTGACCGGCGAGGACTGGCGGCGGGCCGAGCTCCAGGAGCGGTACGGCGAGCACTGGGTGCCGGCCCTGCTCGATCTCATCCGGCGGACCGGCTGAGGCGGCATACTGCTCGAATGTCCGATTTCATCGAGTTCCGGGCCAGAGGGCGCGCGGCCCTGCTGTCCGGCCGGGCCACTCACGACGTCCCCATGGTGGAAGGCGGAAGGCGCTGGGGCGCCGCCGCCGTGCTCCGCCCCCAGCGAGAGATCGTCGACCGCCTGACCGAGCTGGCGGGGACCATCGAGGCTCCGGGCCACTGGGTGCACGGCGGCCCGGCCCTGCACGTCACGCTCAGGTCCCTGGAGCCCTACCGTGCCCGCATCCCGGAGGACGACCCGCTCCGCCGCGCCTACGCCGCCGCGCTGGCCGAGGCCGCCGACGGCCTGCCCGGGGCGAGGGTGAGCCTCAGAGGCGTGAGCCCGCACCCGGGCGGCGTGCTGGTCTGCGGGCACCCGGAGGACGACACGCTGGTGACCCTGTGGAAGCGCTTCGCCCACGCGCTGGAGTCCCGGGGCGTGCGCGACCTGGAGCACGGCCGGGCCCGCGACCGCTGGTACGTCAGCCTCGTGCACTTCGCCGTCCCGCTCGCCGACCCCCGCCCGCTCGTCGAGTGGTGCGACGCCCACGCCGACGTCGCGCTCGGCACGGCGGAGCTGGCCATGGCGGAGATCGTCCAGTTCGTCCACACGGGCACGGGCATCCGCGTCGAGGCCCTGGAACGCGCCCGGCTGGAATGAGACGGCAATGATCTGCAGCAGGTGCCAGGCCACGTACGCGGCCAGCGACCAGAACGCCCGCTCCCTGGCCCTGCCGACCTTGGAGATCCAGCGCAGCTCCTCCGCCGGCTCCTCGCGCGTGCGCAGGGTCCTGGCGACGAAGCAGGCCGAGGTCAGCCAGGCCATCGCCGACCCGGCGAGCAGCCCGAACGAGATGCCGAGCAGGGCGAGGGGCGCTCCGTCGGCGGTCTCCCACGGCGAGAGCTGGCGGGCCCAGACGGCCGCCACGCAGACCAGCAGGACGGCGGTGATCCGCTGTCCTTTCGCGCCTGGCGCTTGAGCCACTGTAGGTCTCGACGCAGAGACGCAGGTTGCCGTCCGTAACGGGGAGCAGATGATCTCGTTGCGCCGGTAGACGCGGGGCCTGGCACCCTCGTCGACCAGTGATCTGAACAGACCCACCCCGACACCACCGATCCCCTCAGGACGGCGGTGTCCTCGACATGACAGGCATGAATCAGCCCCAACGAGAACCTGTCACATCAGTGGACGCCAGGGGCGAGCCCGCTGTCAATCGCGTGGGTCAAACGTGTGCGTTGTCGGCCCGGTCGGGGACGAAGCGGTAGCCGACGTTGCGGACCGTCCCGATGAGGGATTCGTTCTCGGTGCCGAGTTTGGCGCGCAGCCGCCGCACGTGCACGTCGACCGTCCTGGTGCCGCCGAAGTAGTCGTAGCCCCAGACCTCCTGCAGCAGCTGGGCGCGGGTGAAGACCCTGCCGGGGTGCTGCGCGAGGTATTTGAGCAGCTCGAACTCCTTGAAGGTCAGGTCGAGCACGCGGCCGCGCAGCCGCGCGGTGTAGGTGGCCTCGTCGATGGCCAGGTCGCCGCTGCGGATCTCGTCGGGCGCCTCCTCCGTGGCGGCCTGGGACATGCGGCCGGTGGCCATGCGCAGCCGGGCCTCCACCTCGGCGGGTCCGGCGTTGTCGAGCAGCACGTCGTCGACGCCCCACTCGGCGCTCATGGCGGCCAGCCCGCCCTCGGTCACGATCACCAGGAGCGGGCAGTCGACGCCGGTGGTGCGGATCAGCCGGCACAGGCTCTTGGCCTGCACGAGCTCCTTGCGCGCGTCGACCAGGACGGCGTCGGCGGGTGGCGCGTCGATCAGCGCGGCGGCCTCCGCGGGCGCGACTCTGACCGAGTGGAGGAGCAAGCCCAGCGCCGGAAGCACCTCGGCTGACGGCTCCAGGGCGTTGGTCAGCAGGAGCAGGTTGCTCATCCGGGCCTCCTCAAACGCGCAAGGACCCGGGGGCTACGTCGCCCGAGTCCTGTAGGCGAGGATATCTCACGGGTAAGTGGCGTCCATTGCGCGTCCACGAGATGAACACGGCGTCTTGTGAAACATGCGTGTTAAGGACGGCGCACAATGGACTTAAAGGGATTGTGAGGTGCCCATGGCCAGGGGAAAAGTTCGTTATTGGGCCGCCGCCAAGGAGGCGGCCGGCGTGGCGGAAGAATCGTTCGACGCGGCCACGCTTGACGAACTCATGACGCAAATCACACAAAATCGTGCCGATCTGGCACACGTTGTGCGGCGGTCCTCGTTCCTCGTGGACGGTCTCCCCGTCGGCAAGCGGCCCCACGCCGAGGTGGTGCTCGGCGACGGCGCGACCGTGGAGGTGTTGCCGCCCTTCGCGGGCGGGTGATCGCCCTCTTCGGTGGGGAATGAATCGGTAGGCTCTTTTGACCCCCGTTTGAGACTGGGAGCCCCATGCGGAAGCTGCTCGTCGCTCTGATCGTGCTGATCGTTCTCCTCGTCGCCGTCGACAGGGTCGCCGCGGCAGGGGTGCAGCGCGACCTCGCCAACAGGATCGCCGCGGCGACCGATCTGTCCGGCAAGCCGACGGTGACGATCGAGGGCATCCCCTTCCTCACCCAGGCGCTGTCCGGGCACTATCCGGAGGTACGCTTCGACCTCGGCACGCTGACCTACGGCGGCGTGCCGGTGGAGAACCTGCGGGGCGCCGCCTACGACGTGACGGCGCCGCTGTCCGACGTCCTGCAGAACAGAGCCAACGTGCACGCTCGCCGCGTGGCCGTCAGCGGCACGCTGACCAGGGCCACGATCGACAAATACGCCCCGCGCGGCGTCAAGATCAGCGGGAACGGGCGGCGGCTCGTGGCATCGGGTGAGGTGACGGTCGGGGTGCGGAAGGTGTCGTTCGAGGCGGAGCTGAGGGTCGAGTTGGCCGACGGTGGCATCAGGCTCCAGGCGGAGAAGATCCAGGGCGTGCCCGACCAGGCGGCGCGGTTCGTCTCGTACACGATCCCGTTCAAGGGCAAGCTGCCCTTCGACGTCAAGGTGACCGGGGTGAAGAACGTGGCCGACGGGCTCGAGATCGCGGCCGAAGCGTCTGACGTGCCGATTCGTGGATAAGGATGAACCGCGGCGCCCCCGCGTACGTGATGAGGGGCGTGAGCGAACGCAGCGAACGCGCCAGGGCGGAGCTCGCGGGGGGAGGGACCCCGTGAGCGCGGCCGGCACGGCTGACGAGGAACTCGTGAGGACCCTCTTCGACGAGCACGCCGGGCCCCTCTACGGCTACGTTCTGCGGCTGACCGGTGATTCGGGGCGTGCGGAGGACGTCGTGCAGGAGACCCTGTTGCGGGCCTGGCGGCACCCCGAGGCGCTCTCCGACCGGCCGATCAGGGCCTGGTTGTTCACCGTGGCCCGCAATCTCGTCTTCGACCAGCACCGCGCCAGGAGGGCCAGGCCGCAGGAGACCAGCGACGAGGCACTGGCGGTCATACCGGCCGACGACGAGCTGGAGCGGGCCGTCGAGTCGTGGTCGGTGGCCGAGGCCCTGGCCGCGCTACGACCGGAGCACCGTGAGGTGCTCCTGGAGGTCTACTACCGAGGGCACACGGTGAAGGAGGCGTCCGCGACGCTCGGCGTACCGCCGGGCACCGTCAAGTCGCGCACCTACTACGCGCTGCGCGCCCTGAAACTGGCGCTCGAGGAGCGGGGGCTGGCGCCATGATGACGTGTGAGGAGATCCGGCTGTCCATGGGGGCGCACGCCCTCGGAGCGCTGGAACCCGACGAGGCAATGGAGATCGACAACCACCTGGCGACCTGCGAGGCGTGTGGCGGCGAGCTGGTCGAGCTGGAGGGCGTGGCGTCGTTCCTCGGCAAGGTGTCCGAGCGCGACGTGGAGCTGGTGTCCAGCCCTCCTCGCCAGGTGCTCGACCGGCTGCTGAACGACCGCGTCAGGCGCAACAGGCGCGGTCGCGTGCTGATGGCGGTCGCCGCGTCCGCCGCGGCGGTGGTGGTGGGCGGCACGGTCTGGACGACGCTCGGCACCGCGGGCCATGAAGACACGGCGGCCGCGCCGGCCTCCGCGCCCTCGTCGCAATCCACCCAGGAGAAGGCGGAGCCGAGAGCGGAGCTCTACAGCGACTCCAAGCCGAGCGCGAGCGAGGCGCCCGAGCCGAAGGCGTCGGAACGGGCGGTCGCGGGCAGCCGGTTCTCCGGCGAGAACAGCGCCACGGGTTACCGCGCCACCGTGACGGCCGTGCCCGGCGACGGCGGCACCGAGCTGAGCGTGAGCCTCGACGGCGTGCCCGCCGGCACGACCGCCCGCCTCGTCGTCGTCGCGCACGACGGGCGGCGCGACCCCGCGGGAAGCTGGGACGTCCGCTCGCGCGACAGAGCCGCCTTCAAGAGCACGACGTCGCTGCCCATGGACGACATCGCCAGGTTCGAGCTCGTCGACGAAAAGGGGAAGGCACTCGTACGCATACAGGCGCGGAAGTAATCGCGGCCGTGCGCGGTTGCACGGGATATGTCCGGACTGTGGGTGGCGCTGGCCACGCTGGCGCTCGGCACGGTGATCGGCGTGGTCCACCTGCGCCGCCGTGGAAGGGTGCGTGACGTGGGCGGAGAGCGGCTGACAGGAGCCGATCTGCGGGAAGAGCTCGGCGAGCGGGTGACGCTGGTGCAGTTCTCCACCGCGTTCTGCCAGCCGTGCCGGGCGACCAGGCGGATCCTGTCCGACGTGAGCACGCTCGTGCCGGGGGTGAGGCACGTCGAGATCGACGCCGAGTCGCGGCTCGACCTCGTACGCCGGCTGAACATCATGCGCACGCCCACCGTGCTCGTGCTCGACGCCGCGGGCGCCGTCGTCAAGAGGGCCTCGGGCCGGCCCCGCAAGGCCGACGTCCTGGCCGCGATCGCCGACGCGCTGCCGCCCGGCTGACAAGGCCCGCGACGCCCCCGCCGAAGGTCCGCGTAATAGACAGATCATCTCAATAAACGGACGAGAAGTGACAGATGACGAGACGCCGAGTAGGGTCGTGAACATGAACCCATCGACAGAGCTGCTGACGAAGCGGCGCGCGGTTGACTTCTGCCGCGTCGCCACCGCGCTCTGTCGCGCTGCCTGAGGACGATCTCGCGGATATCCGATCCGCTCCAATCGACCCCTTCAGGAGCATCCCACGATGCCTGCCGACCCTAGAGCGCTGCGTTTCGGCGCGGCCGTCACCACCCTGGTCCTGGCCTCCGTCCTGGTGACGGAGAGTCCCTGGCTGCTCGCCGCTCAGGCGGTGGTCTTCGCGCTCGGGGTCGCTCGCCGCTCGCCCTACGTGGTGCTCTTCAAGGCGTTCGTCACGAGCACGCCCAAGAGGACGGAAGACCCCCGCCCGCCGCGTTTCGCGCAGCTCGTGGGGCTGGTCTTCGCGGTCGCGGGCCTGGCCGGATACCTCACCGGGATCGTACCGCTGGCCCTCGCGGCCACGGCCGCGGCTCTCCTCGCCGCATTCCTCAACGCAGCCTTCGGATTCTGCCTTGGCTGCGAGATGTACCTGCTCATTCGTCGTTCAACGCCCGCTGCCAACATGGAGGTATCCCAATGAGCCGCTCCGCCGCCCTGGTGGACGCCGACTGGGTCGAGGCCAACCTCGACACTCCCGGAGTCGTTCTCGTCGAGGTCGACGAGGACGTCAGCGCCTACGACAAGGGCCACATCCGTGGCGCCGTGAAGGTCGACTGGCAGCAGGACCTACAGGACCCGGTGCGTCGCGACTTCGTGGACAAGACCGGCTTCGAGGCCCTGCTCTCCGACCGCGGCATCTCCAACGACGACACCGTCGTGCTCTACGGCGGCAACAACAACTGGTTCGCCGCCTACGCCTACTGGTACTTCAAGCTCTACGGCCACGACAACGTCAAACTGCTCGACGGCGGCCGCAAGAAGTGGGAGCTCGACTCCCGCGAGCTGGTGCGCGACGTGCCCCAGCGGCCCAAGACCCAGTACGTCGCCAAGGAGCAGGACGCCGCGATCCGCGCCTTCCGCGACGACGTGGTCTCCGCCATCGGCAAGCTCAACCTGGTCGACGTGCGCTCGCCCGACGAGTTCACCGGCAAGCTGCTGGCCCCGGCGCACCTTCCGCAGGAGCAGGCGCAGCGCGGCGGCCACGTGCCCACGGCCCGCAACATCCCGTGGTCCAAGGCCGCCAACGACGACGGCACGTTCAAGTCCGACGACGACCTGCGCACACTCTACTCCGAGGCCGGTGTCGACTTCGGGAAGGACACCATCGCCTACTGCCGCATCGGCGAACGTTCCGCGCACACGTGGTTCGTTCTGCACGAGATTCTGGGGCAGGAGAACGTGAAGAACTACGACGGTTCATGGACCGAATACGGCTCGCTCGTGGGCGTGCCGATCGAGCTGGGGGAGGCCCGCTGATGACCAGCGCTGCACAGGGCTGCGGAGCGCCGGAGCAGACGATCGCGCTGCCGGCCGGGATCGATCTGTCCAACCAGGCCGTGATCCAGGGGGTGGTGACCGGCGCCGGCACGGCCTACGCCCGGCTGCTCGACGGGTCCGGCGAGTTCACCGGCGAGGTCGTGGTGTCCGACGACGGCGTCTTCCGGTTCTTCGCCGCTCCCGGCGACTGGACCGTACGCATCATCGCGGGCGGCGGCGTCACCCGCGACGTGCAGGTCGAGGCCAAGCTGGGCGAGGTCGCCCAGCTCGCCGTGGCCGTCTGAGCCCGTTAGCCACGTGAGGCCCGCGTCGTTCCGGCGCGGGCCTTCGCGCGTCGCGGGGCCGCGAGGGGTGCGGCGCGGTCAGGATTTGGCCGGGTAGCGCATGAGGAGCGTGGCGCGTACGACGTCGGGGCCGTGCGCGCGGTAGCCGTGCGGCACGTCGGAACGCCACGAGATGTGGTCGCCCGGTCCGGCGGTGAGGGGCTCGTCGAGCGGGCCCGCGCTGAGGGCCCCGGTGAAGACCGTGAGGTGCTCGCTGACGCCCTCGTGGTGGGCAGGCGAGGTCTGGGTCAGGCCGGGGGGGACGCGCAGGCGGTAGAGCTCGTAGGTGACGGTGTCGTCCTCGAACACCTCGAGCAACCGCGCCTCGATGGCCGTGCCGCGCATGACCTGCGGCTCGGGCGGCGAGTCGAGTATCGCGCCGATCGGCACGCCGAGCTGCGCGGTGATCGCCCAGAGCGTCTCCAGCGTGGGGTTGCGGGTGCCCGTCTCGACGCCCGACAGGGTGGCCTTGCCGATGCCGGCGCGTTTGGCCAGCTCCGAGAGCGACACACCGCGCGCCTGGCGGAGCTGCCGCAGGCGTTCTCCCACCACACGGGGATCGGTGTCGAGCGCGGGCCTCGAATCCATAACCGTCATGGTGCCGTACGCGCCGCTTACCGTCGCCGGGTTGGCCCGCGCATCACTCATATGTCACCGCCCTGCAACTGATCGTGCGCGCAATCGCGGAGTTGCGGCTGCGGCAGATGGGACATCCCGATACGATTCGACAGATGTCCGGTTCGACAGGTGTGATGGATCCGCCCCGGCCTGGGCCTACGCCGGCTCAGCGGATGCCGTCGCCGTACTCTCTGCCCCTGCACACGCTGCGGCTCGTGGGCAGATCCGCGCTGCCTCTGGTCCTCTGGTTCGCCGCCGGGGAACTGGTGCGCTTCGTGCTGCTGTACGGCGCCACCGAGGTCGCGTACGGCGACGCCCGCCAGCTGCGGCTGGTGGCCGTCATGACCCTGCTCACGTTCGTCGTCATGTCCGCGATGACGGTCACCGCCGGCATGCTCTACTGCCTGCGCAACGCGCTGTGGGAGATGCGCGCCAGAGCCGGCGACGGCGTGCCCGACGAACGTTTCTTCCGCACGCTGGACCGGATCGCCCCCGCCTTCGCCGTGCTCTACCTGGCGTGGGGATTCCACAACGAGGACGCCAGGGACGTCTACCAGATGGACCTGTTCCACAATTTCCAGGAAATGACGGACGCGTCCTGGTTCGGTGAGGATTCCTACGTCGGCCGCGGCCTCGTCGACCTCGACTGGCGCGTGTCGCTCGGCGCCATGATCGTCATGTTCGGGCTGAAGACGCTCTTCGCCAAGTTCATCGAGCAGGGCAAGACCCGGTTCTACGGCTTCGCCGCGGCCTTCTCCGAGTTCGCGTTCATGTTCTACGGGCTGAACGCCACCGTCGCCGTCGCCGACGCCCGCTCCGAGTGGATGGAGCACCGCAACGTCGTCGCCGGCTCCAAGGAGGTGCTGGCCGAGGCGCAGGAGAACGTGCCTGTGTGGGACGGCATCGTCGGCGCGCTCGGCGAGATCTGGCCGCTGTTCCTGGACGCCGTCGCGGTGCCGCTGGCCTGGCTGACCGTGGCCATGCTCGTCTACGGCGCCTTCTCCGACGAGGCCCGGACCCTGCTCAAGGGCACCCGGCTGGAACGCGGCGTGGACCGCCTCGAATCCAGCCACGACCTCACGAAGAAGTCGTTCGACCAGGTCACCGCCGGCTTCAGGGACCGCTGGGTGCCGCTGGCCAACTCCCTGCGCATGGTCTTCAACGGCGGCGCCCCGCTCTTCGGCATGATGTGCCTGTGCTACGTGGCCATCTCCGTGGCGGGACAGTACGGCGACCGGGGGCTGCGGGCCCTCATCGGCTCACGCGCGGAATGGACGTGGGCCTACGCCGGGCCGCCCATCGGGTTCCTGCGCGACCTGATCACGACCGTGCTCACGATGGCGCTGCTGGCGGCCACGTTCGACATCGCGGCCACCAGAGCCCGCGCCAAGGGCGAGCGCCTCAGCGACGCCTGAGCGTCCGGAGGACGTGCGCCCTCGGAAAGGTCAGCGCCGCCTGAACCGCAGCACCGTGTCGTCCTTCTCCGCCTTCTCCATGGCCTCCCTGTCGAACAGGTCGTCCACCGGCGTGTCCGAACGGTAGGCGCTCGGCCTGAACGAGATCTCGACCTCGTTCGCCACCGGGGTGGGCACGATGGCCAGACCCTCGATCTTGTACGTCTTGCCCACCACCAGCCTGTCCGTCGGCCGCTCGCCGTCCTTCAACTCCACGGTCCACGTACGGTCCCCGCGGTCCGACAGCCTGATGTCGTAGGGCATGGCGGTCATGGTGGCGCTGGCCTCGTCGACGACCTTCTTGGTGATGTTCACCTGCAGCCAGGTGACCTCGGGGCCGTGCTTGCTGCCCGCGGGAGCCTTCACGGGCGCCACCGCGGCCGTCCACTCGATGTTGTGCACGTTGCCCGCCTGGCCGGCGGCCACGACGACCTCCTTCGTCTGCTCCGCGGACACCTTCTCGTAGAACAGGTAGCCGTCCACCGTCTGCGCGCCCATGGCGAGCAGCGAGACGACCACGGCGCCGGCGG
Source organism: Nonomuraea sp. K271 (assembly GCF_009908215.1). Lineage (NCBI taxonomy): Bacteria > Bacillati > Actinomycetota > Actinomycetes > Streptosporangiales > Streptosporangiaceae > Nonomuraea > Nonomuraea sp. K271. Next base: position 12,283 of record NZ_JAAAHR010000219.1, read on the forward strand.
CGATCAGGATCTTGCGGTTGCGCGACCCCTTCGCCGAGCGCCTGCCGCCACCCGCCCGCGCCCTGCCTCGAACACCGTCCCGCGCCCCCTCAGGCCTCACACCGTCGTGCGAGGGGGCCCCGTCATGAGACGCGGCGATCGCGGCCGCCGCTCCGACGCCTGCCGTGGCGGCCGCAGCGGCGCCCTGAGACGGCGATCCGGCCGGGCCACCGTACGGCGGCGCCTGGTCGTAGGCGGGTGACTGGTCGTGCGGGGGCTGGTCGGCGGAGGGCTGGACGGCCGGGAGCGGTTGCGTGAGGCCCTCAAGCGGCTCGCGGGGGGCGGGCGCGGGCGGCCAGACCTGCTGGTCCGGGTGGCGATGCCGGGCTCCCCTGCTCTGCGGCATGGCCGGGGCACCCGCCATGCCGTGCCGTGGCGCCTGTCCCCGCGTGCCACGCGCGGCCCTCCGGCCCTGCGCGCCCTGTTCGGGACGCACGCCCTGCTCGGGATGCACGTCCCGCTGAGGACGCACCTCCTGCTCGGCCGCGCCGCCGGCCCGCTCGGCCTGGCCACCTGCCCCGAACACCGGACCCTGCTCGTGCGAGCCCTGCCCGGACGGTTCCCGCCCGAAGAAGGAGTCCTGACCGCGCCGGCCAGGAGCGTCCTGTCCGTATGGAGTGCCCTGGCCGGTCGGGTCTTGTCCGAAGGGGGAGCCCTGGCCGGACGGGTCCTGGCCGATGGGAGCGCCCTGGGCGGGCGGTGTCTCCTGTCCCTGGGGTGGCGGGGTGGAGCCGGACGGCGGGGTCTCGCGGCTGCGACGTCCCCC
>NZ_JAAAHR010000022.1:0-83073 GCF_009908215.1 Nonomuraea sp. K271
GCCCGGCCATGTCAACCTCCTCCGCCGCCGCCTCCGCATCCCCCTCCACCGCCGCAGCTCGACGACCCACCACCGCAGCCCGACGACCCACCGCCGGGGTCCATGCCGCCGAAGGAATCGCTGCCGAAGGTGATGCCGGAGCCGCTGAAGCTGCCGCAGGCGCCGGCGCAGTCACCCCCGGGTACACCGACGGACAGCTCGTCGCAGAGCAGCCGGTCCCCCGACTCCGTCAGCCCGTACAGCGCGACGGGGATCGCCACGGCCGCGGAGAGCGAGCGCGGATCGCGTACGCCCCTCGGATGGTACGCGTGGGCCGACCGCAGCACCTCGCGGCCCTCGCGGGTGACGACGTTGCGCAGCCTGCGCCGCTGCCGGTAGAGCGCGATGAGGCTGGTGACGACGGCGAACAACGCGAAGAACACCGCCCCCGCATACACCGTCTCCTCGCCGGCCACGCCCATGACGGCCAGCACGATCAGCAGCACCAGGTAGCCCGCCGCGCCGGCCACCACGAACCGCAGCCGGTCACAGAGCCGCCGGGCCTCCTCGAACGCCGACTGCGGCACGATCAGCCCCTTGCGCTCCAGCTCGGCGGCGAGCTCGGTGAGCGCGGGATGCGACTCCAGCTCGCGGCGCAGCTCGCTCGCCTGGTAGCCGCCGGGCCGCGCCGCGGTCGCGTCGAGCACCGCCTGCTCAAGCGGCACCGGCGAGGGCGGGGCGCCGTGCACGGCGGTGACCCGCGAGCCCCGCGAGACACGGATGGCCCCGGCCGAGGCGAGCACGGCCAGCGCCGTGTTGAGCGCCCGGCGTGGCCCGCCCGACAGGTAGGCCAGCTCGTAAGGGCCCAGCTGGTGGCCGGCTCTGCCGGGCACGGCCCCGCTGACCCTCACGCGCTCGCGTTCGGCGCGCTGCTCCACCACGCCGACCAGGGCCACGATGGCGATCGAGGCAATGATCAGTACGAAGTCCACGTGCTGCCTCCCCCGCGGTACGGCAAGCCGCCAAGTTAGACGGCGCAGCCGTACCGCACAAGGGGGCGGCGCTCAGCTGAGGCGGTCGAGCAGGGCGTTGTACTCGTCCCACAGCTCCTTCGGCAGGTGGGAGCCGAACGTCTCGAAGTGGGCCGGGATCAGCGCGGCCTCCTCGCGCCACACCTCGCGGTCGACGCTCAGCAGCGTCTCCAGGTCCTCCTCGGACAGGTCGAGGCCCTCGGTGTCGAGGTCGGCGGGCAGCAGGCCGATCGGTGTCGGCACCGCCTTGGCCTCGCCGTTGAGCCGGTCGACGATCCACTTGAGCACGCGGCTGTTCTCGCCGAAGCCGGGCCAGATGAATCTGCCGTCGGCGTTCTTGCGGAACCAGTTGACGTAGTAGATCCGGGGCAGCACGGCACCCTCGCGGCGCCCGATGTCCAGCCAGTGGCCGAAGTAGTCGCCCATGTTGTAGCCGCAGAACGGCAGCATGGCGAACGGGTCGTGGCGCAGCTCGCCGACCTTGCCCTCGGCGGCGGCGGTCTTCTCGGAGGCGACGTTGGCTCCGAGAAAGACGCCGTGCTCCCAGCTCAGCGACTCCGTCACCAGAGGAACGGCGGTGGCGCGGCGGCCACCGAACAAGATCGCCGAGATGGGCACGCCCTCGGGGTCCTGCCACTCGGGCGCGATGATCGGGCACTGGGACGCGGGGGTGGTGAAGCGCGCGTTCGGGTGGGCGGCGGGCTCGTCGCTGGCAGGCGTCCACGAGCGGCCCTTCCAGTCGGTCAGGTGAGCGGGAGGCTCCTCGGTAAGCCCCTCCCACCACACGTCGCCGTCGTCGGTGAGCGCGACGTTGGTGAAGATGCTGTTGCCCCAGAGAGTCCTGACCGCGTTGGCGTTGGTCACCTCGCCGGTGCCGGGCGCGACGCCGAAGAAGCCGGCCTCCGGGTTGATGGCGTAGAGGCGGCCGTCCTCGCCGAAGCGCATCCAGGCGATGTCGTCGCCGATGGTCTCGACCTTCCAGCCGGGGATCGTGGGCTGGAGCATGGCGAGGTTGGTCTTGCCGCAGGCGCTCGGGAAGGCGGCGGCGATGTAGCGCGCCTCACCCGAGGGCGGCGTCAGTTTGAGAATGAGCATGTGCTCGGCCAGCCAGCCCTCGTCGCGGGCCATGGCGCTGGCGATGCGCAGCGCGTAACACTTCTTGCCGAGCAGGGCGTTGCCGCCGTAGCCGGAGCCGTAGGACCAGATCTCGCGGGTCTCGGGGAAGTGGCTGATGTACTTGGTGGAGCTGCACGGCCACGGCACGTCCTCCTGGCCGGGCTCCAGCGGCGCGCCCACGGAGTGCACGGCCCTGACGAACGAGCCCCGTTCCTCGATGAGCCGCAGCGCCCTGTCGCCCATGCGGGTCATGACGCGCATGGACACGGCGACGTACGCGGAGTCGGTGATCTCGACACCGAGCTGGGAGATCTCCCCGCCCAGCGGGCCCATGCAGAAGGGCACCACGTACATCGTGCGGCCGCGCATGCAGCCCTTGAACAGCTCGCCGAACGTCTCGCGCATCTCGCCGGGCGCAATCCAGTTGTTGGTGGGCCCGGCGTCCTCCTCGCGCTCCGAGCAGATGAACGTGCGGTCCTCGACCCTCGCCACGTCACTCGGGTCGGACTTGGCGTAGAAACTGTTGGGCCTGGCGGCCAGGCGCGTGAACGTCCCCTGCTCGACGAGAAGGTTCGTGAGGCGCGTCCACTCCTCCTCTGACCCGTCGCACCACTCGATCCGGTCGGGCTGGGTCAGAGCAGCGATCTCCTTTACCCACTCGGCCAATTCCCTATTGCTGGTCGGTGCGGGCACTTCCACGGAAACGGACACGACGTCGACTCCTCCACTCTCTCAGGGCCCAGTCATCATTAACGACGAAGCGGTCGGAAAGCCAATTGGCATAGACCTGTCGGCGCGGCCGTCGTCGCAGGCAGCGCCCCTGGCGATTGGGGGAGCCTACCCAACGGGAACGGATTTAAAAGAAGCAATTTCCGGCAGTGGTCCAGTCCAATTCGGCTGGTCTAAACCAATTCCCGCAGTGGTTTAGTCCATTGCTCCGGCCGTTTCCGCTGGGTGGTCTAGGAATTGACGTCGGGCCCTTCGGAGCGAACTCGGTCGACGTGCTGGAGCGCCTCCCTCAGATCGCCGAGCCACGTGTCGGCGTTCTTGCCGACCAGGCGTACGCACCAGGCGAGCGCGTCGCTGCGGCTCCTGGCCACGCCCGCGGCCACCAGCGTGTCGAGCACGCGGCGCTCCGACTGGCGCAGCCGGGTCATCACGGGCACGGAGAGTGTGGTGAACATCACAGTATCGCCGCCGCAGACCACGCCCCAGGAGACCTTCTGGCGGAACTTGCGCTCGGCCTCCTTGGCGATCTCGATCCGGCGCTCGCGCGTCTCCTCCCTGAAGCGGCGGGCCAGCCCGTCGATCAGGGCGGACCGCTCGGCCTCGGGAACGTCGGCCGGCGGCTCGGGCAGCCGGCCGAGCACCGCGATCTCCTCGCGGTCCCTGACGATCTCGGGCGCGCCGGTGAACCAGTCACCGGGCAGCCGCCCCGCGAACCAGCCGTGGATTTGTGCCGTCACATCATCATCGCTAGCCATGTAATCATCATTACACCGTTGTTCGGAAGATCGCACCCATGGGTACGGAGCACTGCGCGCGAAGGAAAGGCCTAGCGGACCTTGGATGCGGCCACGGGACTGACCCGGACCACCCCGGCGAGGTTACGCCTGTTCACCGGGACGATCTTGACCACGTCGCCCGTGCGGGGCGCGTGCAGCATCTTGCCGTCGCCCCAATAGATCGCCACGTGGGAGATGTAGGCGGGGTTGGTCGGGTCGTTGCGCCAGAAGAGCAGGTCGCCGGGGTGCGCCTGCGACAACGGCACCTGCGGCCCTGTCACCCACTGCTGGTGGGTCACCCGGGGCATCCGCACGCCCGCCTGTGCGAAGGCCCACTGGACCAGGCCGGAGCAGTCGAAGGTGTCAGGACCTTCGGCACCCCACACGTAGGGCCTGCCGATCTTGGACACCGCCGCCTTCAGCGCCGCCGTGAGCTGCTCACCCGTCATGAACGAGCCGGCCGGCCAGTTCTGCCTGACCTTCTGCGGCGGCGGCAGGACCGGGTTCACCATGACCGCCTGCGCGCCCTTGGGCAGGCTGGCGAGGATCTTGTCTCGCAGCTTGGCCGAGTTGGTCTTGGGGGCACTGACGATGAGCGCGTTGTCGCGCGGCAGCCCGAGCGTACGGCCGACGTCCTTGGACACGACCGCGTCGACCGCGCCGAAGCCGGTGGTGGCGTAGGCGCCGATGCGCAGCGGCCCCGCCGGACCCGCCACCCGCCGGTGCAGGGAGAGCCCGCCGTCGTTGCCCAGCACGAACGACACCGCCACGTCACCGGCCGCGACGTTCTGCCACAGCGGGTCGGAGGCGGCGGTCACCTTGGGGGTGAAGGAACGGAAAGTGGACGGGTCGACCGCGAGCGTCTGCACCCGCTTGCCGTCGAGCGTGATGGAGGCCGCGTCGGCCAGCTCCAGCGCCCGCACGCCGCGTACCTTCGCCACCTTCTCTAACTGCTTCTGCGTGAACGGCTTGCGGGAGAGCACGAATAGGTTGGGCTTGTGCAGCTTGCTCAGCGGCGCCACCGGCCGGACCGTGTCGGTCGGCTGCTGCCGCTGCGGCTCGCTGCGCTGGGGCCGCTGCTGGGCCATGAGCGACTGCTCCGGCTCGGCCGCCCGCACGCCGCCGGGATCGTTCTGCGGCGGCTGCACGAGCAGGAGCACGTCGGCGGTCAGCACCGCGACCAGCGTCACCACGATGAACGGCACCAGTTTGTACGTGTCACGCCGCTTTCGCGACCTGACGAGAAAGCTCAGATCCTGCCGAATTCCGGTGGAAGGCGAAAACGCCGCCGGGCCAACGGGGGCCCGGCGGTTGTCGTCCATGGGAGTCAGTTGCCGATGTACGGCACAGCCTCGAGGATCTCGACGGTGTTCTGGCGCCCGTTGGGCAGGGCGTAGGTCGCCTTCTCACCGATCTTCTTGCCGTTGATCGCCGCCCCGAGCGGGGACTTCGGCGAGTAGACGTCGATCGGCGCTCCGCTCTCCTCGCGGGAGGCGAGCAGGAAGGTCACCTCGTCGTCGTCGCCCACGAACCTGATGGTGACGGTCATGCCGGGGCCCACCACGCCCTCGGCCTTGGGAGCCTCTCCGACCTGGGCGTTGTCGAGGATCTGACGGAGATGGAAGATGCGGGCCTCCATCTTGCCCTGCTCGTCCTTGGCGGCGTGGTAGCCGCCGTTCTCGCGCAGGTCACCCTCTTCCCGGGCGGCCTCGATCTTCTTGGCGATGTCGACGCGCCCGGGGCCCGAGAGATACTCGTACTCCGCCTTCAGGCGGTCGTACGCCTCCTGCGTCAGCCATGTGACGTTCTCATCGCGAGAGTCGGCCACGGGTTCTCCTTGCTTGCCTAGGGGGCCCTGAGGTCACTTGAGGTTACGTACGGTTGAATTGCGAAAGGCTAACAAGTCAGTCGCTCCAACGCTTCCCCAAATGTCTCACTATACGAGATTGCAGTACTGGATGTGGACGGAAGTGGCCCGACCACTGGTGTCGAGGCTCTCCTTGAGCTGCTTACTACCCTCACCAGCCGGGATTCTTACTTCCTTGCTGCCGACTTCCCCGTGATTGACATCCAGCGCCCGCAGGCGGCAGACAGCCACTCTATCGTCTGGCTTGTACACCTCAAAGGTGATCTCCGCGCGGGTCGGGCTCTCCACGTTGAACGTCACGACCTGCGACGGCGCGTCCGAGCCGCCCGCCGTCATCGACCACATCACGTAGCCCCAGCCACCGGCGATGATGGCCACCAGCACGCCGATCACGAGGTGCACGACGAGTCTGCCCCTTCGCCGTGGACGATCGGGGAAGTCGTCGGGTGTGCCGAGAACGGGCCCGTTCTCGACATCTCTGGTGGCCATGGCGGAATCTCCCTGCACTCCCTCGGCGTTATCCGAGACAATTGTCGCCCGCGAGGGGAGTGCCCTCGCGACCGCCCAGCTGAAACTAACCTCTCTGGGCGACTGACCGGTCCTTGAGGAGATCTCGCCCGTGAGTGCACCGTTGAGGTTGATGGCCGTCCACGCCCACCCAGATGACGAGTCGAGCAAGGGCGCCGCCACGATGGCGCGCTATGTGCGCGAAGGCGCTGACGTGCTGGTCTGCACGCTGACCGGGGGTGAACGCGGATCCGTGCTCAACCCCAAGATGGACCGCCCCGAGATCGTGGCCAACATCGGGGAGGTGCGCAGGGCCGAGATGGCGCGGGCGCGCGAGATCCTCGGCGTGGAGCAGCGTTTCATGGGCTTCGTCGACTCCGGCCTGCCGGAGAGCGAGGAGGAGGAGCTGCCCGAGGGCTGCTTCGCCGTGCAGAAACTTGAGGACGCCGCCGCGCCGCTCGTGGCGGCGGTGCGCGACTTCAGGCCGCACGTGATCATCACGTACGACGACGACGGCGGCTACCCCCACCCCGACCACGTCATGACCAACAGGGTCTCCGTCGAGGCGTTCGAGGCGGCCGGCGATCCCGACCGCTATCCCGGGACCGGCGACCCGTGGCAGCCGCTGAAGCTCTACTACCAGATGGGGTTCACGAAGGAACGTTTCGAGGCGCTGCACGAGGCGATGAACGAACGCGGCCTCGGCTCCCCCTACGCCGACTGGATCTCCCGTTGGGAGGACCGCCCCGCCAAGTGGCCGGTGACCACGCGCGTCCCGTGCGGCGACTACTTCCAGATCCGCGACGAGGCCCTGCTGGCGCACGCCACCCAGGTCGACCCCGACGGCTTCTGGTTCGTCTGCCCGCGCGAGCTGCAGCAGGAGGTCTGGCCGACCGAGGACTACCACCTGGCGCGCTCGCTGGTCGACACCGGGCTTCCGGAGGACGACCTGTTCGCGGGCATCCACGCCGACGACGTCTCCCCCGCCTGCCACTGACCGGAGCATGGGGTGCCGGTGGCAGACTGGGATGCGTGACCGTACTAGCAGCGGGTGATGTGAGCCCGGGTGTGCTCGGCTTCGTCGTCGTGGCCGCCATCGGGCTGGCGCTCTATTTCCTCGTCAAGTCGATGAACAAGCAGATGACGAAGATCGAAGTGCCGCGCGAGGCCGAGCTGACCGACAAGAAGGCCGAATAGATGCCGGCGGACGTGGTCGACAACTCGGCGAAGAGCCGCTTCGAGATCCTCGTGGACGGGCAGGTCGCCGGGTTCGCCGACTACCGCCTGCTGCCCACGAAGATCGTGTTCACGCACACCGAGGTGGCACCGGAGCTCGAGGGGCAGGGGCTGGCCGGCGAGCTGGTCGGTCACGCGCTGCAGATGAGCGCCGACACCGGCCTGCGGGTCGTGCCCCTCTGCTCCTACGTGGCGAGATACATCGAGCGCCACCCCGAGTTCCAGGACATCACCGACGCCCGCTGAGCCTCACTCGGCGGGCGACCAGGCACGCTCGAGCGCCTTCGGCAGCCCCCACCAGCCCAGCGGGGTGAGCACGTCGTCCTCGTCGACGATGCCGAGATAGCCCCACAGGCTCACCACCGGAGCGAACAGTCCCTCGGTGGCGCCGAGGTCGTCGCCGTCCTGCTCGTCGACGTCGATGTCCTCAGACTCGGCGATGAGCCGCGCCATCCGCTCGGGCGAGGCCAGCACCCCCGGCCCGAGCCTGGCCAGCGCCGCCACCCCGGCCAGCCAGTCGGCGCACTGGATGGCGTGCAGATGGGCCAGCGTCGCGTCCTCCATGCCGATCTCCCTGTCGAGATCGGCGAACTCCTCCAGCAGGTCGCCGTTCTCCAGCAGGTCGGAGACAGGGCTCACGACGCCCGCCGCCACGGTCAGCCACAGGTCCAGGTCGTCGTCGGGCATCGGCTGGTCCTCGAACCCGGCGCAGGCCCGCAGCACGTTGGCGGGATAGCCCGGCAGGGCCAGCAGCGCGCGCAGGCGTACGGCGGCCGTGTCCAGCTCGTCGGCGGGCAGGTCGGGCTGCTTGGGCAGGCCCGCGATGATGCGCCGCAGCTCCGACAGCGCGAAGGCCTCCTCCTCGTCCCAGGCCGAGAACAGCTCCTCGTCCTGCTCGTCGCTGACGGCGAAGCCGGGCACCCGGCCGTCGGGCAGAGGCGTGCTCAGCCAGTGTTCCTGCAGCTCCTCATAGGCCCTGCGGGCCCCCGGGTCGCCCGCGGCCAGCGCGTCGGGGTCGATCTCCCCCGCCGCGACCCGCTCCTCTAGGAACGCCACCAGGCGGGCGAACATCTCGGTCGCCACGGGCCCGCGCTCGTTCTCCTCGGGCCAGACGAAATAGCTGGGCGTCATGAGGATCGGCTCGGTGCCGGTCGACTCGATCCAGCGCTGGACGTCGCCCACGGTGGCCACGCCGGACTCGATCGATCGCAGGGTCTCCTTGGCCGACTCCCAGAACGGGCGGGAGAGGGGGTTTCCCGCCGACATCATCGCGCGCCGCAGATCGGGCAGCGCCACCAGCGCCACCCCGGAAGGCACGGCGAGCAGCGCCCGCGCCACGTCTCTGCGTGTGAGCGCGGTCACCGGGCGGCCCGCTTGCGTGCAGACGAAGTCCATGTCCACCATCCGTAACCTACGCCGTCACCGCCGCGCCAGTCAGCCAGGGGCGGCCGAGGGGCCCTGTCATGATCCTTTTTCTCCGCGGCGTCTAGGGTGGGGAGTTGGAGGTCGTGATGAACCGCTTGAAAGACGCGACGAGCCCCTACCTGCTGCAGCACGCGGACAACCCCGTCGACTGGCATCCGTGGGGCGAGGAGGCGTTCGCGGAGGCCAGGCGGCGCGACGTGCCGCTGCTCATCAGCGTGGGCTATTCGGCGTGCCACTGGTGTCACGTCATGGCCCACGAAAGCTTCGAGGACACCGCCACCGCGCAACTGATGAACGAGCACTTCGTCAACATCAAGGTGGACCGCGAGGAGCGGCCCGACGTCGACGCCGTCTACATGGGCGCCACGCAGGCCATGACGCACCAGGGCGGCTGGCCGATGACGGTGTTCGCGACGCCGGACGGGCACCCGTTCTACTGCGGCACCTACTTCCCGCGCCACCAGTTCCAGCGCCTGCTCACCGAGGTGCACAAGGTGTGGACCGGCGACAAGGAGACCGTGCTGCGGCAGGGCGCGAAGGTGGTCGAGGCGCTCAACTCGCAGACCACGCTGCCCAGCGGGCCGCTGCCGGGCGCCGACACGCTCGACCGCGCGATCGCCAACCTGCGGGAGAGCTTCGACGCCGCCAACGGCGGGTTCGGCGGGGCGCCCAAGTTCCCGCCGTCCATGGTGCTGGAGTTCCTGCTGCGCTCGGGCGAGCGCGAGATGAGCGGGAAGACCCTGGAGGGCATGGCCCGCGGCGGCATGTACGACCAGCTCGGCGGCGGCTTCGCCCGCTACAGCGTCGACCCTGAATGGGTCGTCCCCCACTTCGAGAAGATGCTCTACGACAACGCCCTGCTGCTGCGCGTCTACACCCACTGGTGGAAGGCGGGCGGCGGCGAACCGGCCAGACGCGTCGCGCTGGAGACCGCCGGCTGGCTGCTGCGCGAGATGCGCACGCCCGAAGGCGGGTTCGCCTCGGCGCTCGACGCCGACAGCGAGGGCGTGGAGGGCAAGTTCTACGTCTGGACGCCCGAGGAGCTGCGCGCCGTGCTCGGCGACGACGACGGCCGGTGGGCCGCCGGGCTGTTCGAGGTGACCGGCACGTTCGAGCACGGCACATCCGTGCTGCAGCTGCCGCGCGACCCCGACGACCCCGGCCGCTACGCGAGCGTGCGCAAACGGCTGCTGGCCGCCAGGGAGCAGCGCGTACGCCCCGGCCGCGACGACAAGGTCGTGGCCTCGTGGAACGGTCTGGCCATCGCCGCGCTGGCGGAGACCGGCGTGGTGTTCGAGCGGCCCGAGCTGGTCGTGGCCGCCACCGACGCGGCCGAGCTGCTCGCCGGCGTCCACCTGACGGACGGCAGGCTGCTGCGCACCTCCCGCGACGGCCGCGCCGGCGCCAACGACGGGGTGCTCGAGGACTACGCCGACCTGGCGGAAGGACTGATCACGCTGTACGGCGTCACCGGCGAGGCCAGGTGGCTGCGGCTCGCGGGCACGCTGCTCGACACCGTGCTCGACGGCTTCGCCGACGGCTCCGGCGGCTTCTACGACACGGCCGACGACGCCCAGCGCCTGTTCCAGCGCCCCCAGGACCCGACCGACAACGCCACCCCCTCAGGCCAGTACGCCGCCGCGGGCGCGCTGCTCTCCTACGGCGCGCTGACCGGCTCCACCCGCCACCGGGAGGCCGCGCACGCCGCGCTCGGCACCGTGTCGGTGCTGGCGGGCCAGCACGCCCGGTTCGCCGGCTGGGGGCTGGCCGTGGCGCGCGCGGCGCTCGACGGGCCCGTCGAGGTGGCCGTCGTCGGGCCGCCCGACGACCCGCGCACGGCCGCGCTGCACCGCGCGGCGCTGCTCGCCGACGTGCCCGGCGTGGTGGTGGCGCTCGGGCCCGGCGACGGCGATCGCGGCACCGGCGACCCGCTCGTGCCGCGGCGGGCGTACCCGGCGCTGCTGGAGGGGCGCGAGCCGGTCGGTGAGGCGCCCGCGGCCTACGTGTGCCGGGGCTTCACCTGCCGGATGCCCGTCACCACGGTCGAGGCCCTGGAGGCCGAGCTCACCGCCTGACGCCGTCGCGAGGTCAGTCGGCGGGTGAGCGGCCGGTGCGGTCGTCGCCGCGGGCGCCCCGGTCGGCGGGGGCGTCGTCCTGCCGTGACGACGGCTGCTCGGGGAGCAGCGCCGGCAGGTCGGACGGCTCGTCCTGCCGGCGCTCCTGACGTTCGTCGTCGGGCTCCCCCGTGGCGGACGGGTCGTCGGTGAGCGGCGGCGCGGTGATCTCCGGCTCGGGCGTGCCCCCGTCGTCGGGACTGACCGGAGGCGTCGCCTCCTGCTCGGGCACACCGTCCTCGGTGGGCGCGGAATACTCGTAGTCGTAGCCGAGGTCGGACGGCTCCGGGAACTCCTCGACCGGCTTGCCCTCCATCGCCTCGGTCATGAACGCCCGCCAGATCTGCGCCGGCAGCTGGCCGCCGAACTGTGTGCCGTAGCCGGGGATGGTGACGGTGGCGTTGTCGTCGCGGAACATGTTGACGGCCACCGCGAGCTGCGGGGTGAAGCCGTTGAACCAGACCGACTTCGACTTGTCCGTGGTGCCCGTCTTGCCGGCCACCGGACGGTCGTAGAGCCTGGCCGCGGCGCCGGTGCCGTATTTCACGACCTGCTGCATCGCGTACGTGGTGTCGGCGGCGGCCTGCTCCCCGACCACCCGCGTGGACGCCGGCTCGACGGCCTCCACGCGGCCCTCGGCGTCGGTGACGGACCTGACCACGTGGGCCTCCATGTGCACGCCCTCGTTGGCGAACGTGGCGAACCCGGAGGCGTTCTGGACGGCGCTGACGGAGGCCACGCCGAGCGGGAACGACGCGGCGCTCTTGTGCCGGTCGAGCTGGGAGGCGGGGATGCCGGCCGCCTCGGCGAGCTTGGCGACCTTGTCCAGGCCCACCTTCTGGCCGAGGTCGACGAACGCGGTGTTGACGGAGTTCTGGGTGGCGCTGATCAGGTTGATCTGCCCGTACGAGCGCCCGCTGTCGTTGGGGATGGGCTTGGACGCCGACGCGACCTGCAGCGGCGAGTTGCCGTCGACCCGGGTGGACAGGTCGAAGCCGTTGTCGAGGGCGGCGGCCAGGGTGTAGGGCTTGAACGTCGAGCCGGCCATGACCTTGGCCGAGAACGCGCTGTCGTAGTAGGCCGACTGGGAGGGCCTGCCGCCGTAGAAGGCGACGACTTCGCCCGTGCCGGGGTCGACGGCCGCCAGCCCGGTGCGCACCTTCTTCGGCGTGGCGTCGGGCAGCGTGTCGGTGACGGCCCGCTTGGCCGCCTGCATGAGCTTCTTGTCGAACGTAGAGACGATCTTGAGCCCGCCGGAGTTGATGTCCTCGTCGCTGTAGCCGCGCCGGTTGAGCTCGGCGGTGACCTGTTCGAGCATGTACTGGGCCTGGCCCTTGAGCTCGAACGGCTTCTTCGGGGTGCGGAGGTCGGGGAAGCGTTCGGCGGCGGCCTGCTGGGGGGTGAGCGCGCCGGTCTGTCCCATGGCGTCGATCACCGACTTCCAGCGGGCCCTGGCGGCGACGAGGTCGGAGCCCTTGGGGTCGGCGAAGCGGCTGGGCTGCTGGATGACGGAGGCGAGGTAGGCGCCCTCGGCCACGCTCAGCTCGCCGACGTCCTTGCCGAAGTAGGCCTGGGCGGCCGACTGGACGCCGTTGGCGCCCCTGCCGAAGTAGATCGTGTTGAGGTACTGCTCCAGCACCCAGTCCTTCGGCTTGGACTGGTCGACCTTCATCGCGATGAGGATCTCCTTGAACTTGCGGGTGACGGAACGTTCCTGGCTGAGCCCGCTGTAGTAGTTGCGCACGAGCTGCTGGGTGATCGTCGAGCCGCCCTGGAGCTGCTGCCCGGTGAGGGTCGACCAGACGGCCCTGGCGGTGCCCTTGGCCGAGACGCCGGCGTCTTCGTAGAACGAGCGGTTCTCGGCGGCGATGACCGCGTCGCGCACGTGTTTCGGCACCTGCGCCAGCTCGACCTTCTTGCGGTCGACACCCTGACGGGCGAGCACGGTCCTGCCGTCGCGGTAATAGATCACCGAGCCCTGTGCGGTGGCCTGTTTCTGGGTGCTGTCGGGAATTGGCGTCATCGCCCACGCGATCGCGAAAAGCCCGACAAATACGAGGATCGCTGCGCCGAAAGAAATGGCTACCAGTCGGAGAATCCGCCGTTTTCGCATCCTGTTTCCACCACCGCTCCGCACCCTCGACCCCCTCGATCATGCGCCGCCCGACCCCCGTAAGCAGGGCGAATGCCAAGGTTAAACGATCGATGACGATGCCTCGTCCCTCAGCGATAGTACGGCTAGCGCACCCCATGCCGCGGGACATCGGCGACCAATGGCAACACTCGGTAGGGAACCGGGGTGTCAAGGGCGATGATCGAATTAGTTCTCAGCACACCGTGCACATCGACGATTTGATCGATGACGCGCTGCAGATCGGCATTGGTCCGCGCGACCACGCGGCAGAGCAGATCGCTGTCGCCCGTGATCGTGTGCACCTCCAGAACCTCCGGGATGCGGGCCAGCCGGTCGGCCACGGGGTCGTGCCCGGCGATCTGCCTGATCTCCATGGTGACGAACGCCGTCACGTCATATCCCAGCGCCGCCGGGGAGACGTCGGGCCCGAACCCGGTCACCACGCCGCGGACGACGAGCCGGTCCAGCCGGGCCTGGACCGTGCCACGGGCCACGCCGAGCCGTCGCGAGCATTCGAGCACGCCCAGCCTTGGCTCGGCCGTCAGGAGGGCGATCAGCCGGGCGTCCAGATCATCGATCGTCATACTGTACAGATTTACCGGATTTTGCCCTGGGAAGCTAGACAGATTGTTCACTGGATAAGGCAACCCTTGCGCAACTCGTCCAGGAATATCGAGAGTTGGAGCTATGAATGATGTCTTTCCGGTCCACGGCATGGACGCCGTGGTGTTCGCCGTCGGCAACGCCAAGCAGGCGGCCCACTACTACTCGACCGCGTTCGGCATGAAGCTGGTGGCCTACCGGGGGCCGGAGAACGGCAGCCCCGACGTGGCCGCGTACGTGCTGACCTCGGGCAGCGCCACGTTCGAGTTCCGCGCCTCCATCAGGCCGGGCACCGACATGGCGCGGCACGTCGCCGAACACGGCGACGGGGTGATCGACCTGGCCATCCAGGTGCCCGACGTGCAGGCGGCCTACGCCCACGCGGTCGCCAACGGTGCCAAAGGGCTGGCGGAGCCGTACACGTTGGAGGACGAGCGCGGCAAGGTGCAGCTCGCCGCCATCGCCACTTACGGCGAGACGCGGCACACGCTGGTCGACAGGGTCAACTACGCAGGCCCCTACCTGCCCGGATACGCCCCTGCCGAGCCGCTGGTGGCGCCGCCCGCGACCAAGGGAGGACGGTTGTTCCAGGCCGTCGACCACTGCGTCGGCAACGTCGAGCTGGGCAAGATGGACGAGTGGGTGGAGTTCTACCGCAAGGTCATGGGCTTCACGAACATGGCGGAGTTCATCGGCGACGACATCGCCACCGAATACTCGGCGCTCATGTCCAAGGTCGTCGCCGACGGCACGCGGAAGGTCAAGTTCCCGTTGAACGAGCCGGCCGTCAGCCGCAGGAAGTCGCAGATCGACGAATATCTGGAGTTCTACCGCGGCCCCGGCGTGCAGCACATCGCGCTGGCCACCAACGACATCCTCACGACGGTCGACCACATGCGGGCCGGCGGCGTGAAGTTCCTCGACACGCCCGCCTCCTACTACGAAGACCCCGAGCTGCGGGCGCGCATCGGCGAGGTGCGGGCGCCGATCGAGGAGCTGAAGAAGCGCGGCATCCTCGTCGACCGCGACGAGGACGGCTACCTGCTGCAGATCTTCACCAAGCCCGTGCAGGACCGGCCCACGGTCTTCTTCGAGCTCATCGAGCGGCACGGCTCGCTCGGATTCGGCAAGGGCAACTTCAAGGCGCTCTTCGAGGCCATCGAGCGCGAACAGGAACGCAGGGGCAACCTTTAGTTTGTCCCGACCCGGTGGTGGCCATCAGCACTGCATGGGATCGCCACCACCGGGGCTGGCGGGACGGTGGCGGCGGTTGTTCGCCGGCCTGCTCGACTGGCTCGTCGTCAACGTCGTCACCGCCCCCTTCACCTGGACGAGCTGGGAATATGCCTGGAACGGCGCAGGCTGGGACCGCTATCCGGTGGAGCACACCTTCGCGGCCGGACTCGTCGCGTTTCTCTATTTCTGGCTCCTGCACGCCTTCTGGAATGGTCAGACCCTGGGCAAGAAGGCGTTCGGCATCCGGGTCGTCCAGGAGAACGGGGCCAGGATAGGCGTGGGACAGGCCGCGGTCAGGCAGGCCGTGATGAGCGCGCTCGCCTGGGTCTGCTGCGTCGGCCTCCTCATCGACCTCGCTTGGATCCTCTTCGACCCCCGGAAGCAGGCCATCCACGACAAGGTCGCGAGGACGGTCGTCGTCATGGCCTGACTCACCGTAGGATTCTGGTCACAATGCGAAGGGGGCTCGTTCGCCCATGCGACAAAACAGGCGCGCGATCGCGCTGCTGGCGGCGTTCGCCAGCCTCCTGGCCTGCTCACCCTCGGACGCGCCGGCCGCGGCCGCGCACCGGCCGGGCGCGGCCGGCATCGGCGACACCGACTTCCCCCACGACGGCAACGGCGGCTACGACGTCAGCCACTACGACCTCGCCGTCGACTACACCCCGGCGACCAGGCGGCTGGACGGCGTGGCCACCATCAAGGCCGGCGCCACCCAGGGGTTGTCCAGCTTCAACCTCGACCTGGTCGGGCTCCACGTGCGCCAGGTCTCGGTCAACGGCTCCCCCGCCACGTTCACCCACCAGGGCGGCGAGCTGACCGTGCGGCCGGCCGAGCCGATCGACGAGCGCGCCGCGTTCACCGTCCGGGTCCACTACTCCGGCCGGCCCCAACCGGCCACGAGCACCACCAACCTCGGCACGTTCGGCTTCATCCCGACCGCCGACGGCGCGTTCGTCGCCTCCGAGCCCAACGGCTCCAAGACCTGGTTCCCCAGCAACGACCACCCCTCCGACAAGGCCACGTTCGCCTTCACGATCACCGTGCCCGCCGGGGTTACCGCGCTGGCCAACGGCGAGCTCACCGGCGAGCCCACGACCTCTGACGGCCGGACCACCTACCGCTGGAGCGAGCGCCACCCGATGGCGACCTACCTCGCGACCGCCACGATGGGCAAGTTCGAGCTGCGCAAGGGCAGCACGGCCGGGGGCGTGCCCAACCTCGCCGCCGCCGACCCCCGGTTCGCCTCCTCGCTCGACAAGCTCTACAAGACCTCCGGCAAGATCACCGACTACTGGGCGACCGTCTTCGGCCCCTACCCGTTCGGCTCGACCGGCGGCGTGGTCGACGACTACGCCGCCGGCTACGCTCTGGAGAACCAGACCAAGCCGCTCTACGGCGGCTTCGAGCCCGACGAGGGCATCATCGCGCACGAGCTGGCGCACCAGTGGTTCGGCAACAGCCTGACGATCCGCCGCTGGAAGGACCTCTGGCTCAACGAGGGTTTCGCCACCTACGCCGAGTGGCTGTGGTCCGAGCACAAAGGCACGAAGACCGCCGACGCGATCTTCAAGGACCATCACAGCCGTCCCGCCGACGACCCGATGTGGACATACCCGCCGGGGCGTGCCAAGCCCGACGACCTGTTCAACCAGTCCGTCTACACCCGTGGCGGCATGACGCTGCACGCCCTGCGCCGGGCCGTCGGCGACGACACGTTCTTCAAGCTGCTCAAGTCGTGGGCCGCCGACAACCGCTACGGGCACGTCACGACGGAGCAGTTCATCGAGCTGGCCGAGCGGATGTCGGGCAAGGACCTCAAGCCCCTCTTCGCCGCCTGGCTCTACCAGCCCCGGCGCCCCGCCTGATCCGGGCCCGTGGACGTCCAAGTGCGAAGGCAACCGCCCAGCGGAGCAGAGGGGCCGGCGGGCCTTTCACGTGCTCCAGTAGCTGTCCGTCGCGAGGATCAGCGCGGCGGCGCCCACCAGCCCGGCCTCCTGGCCGAGGGCGGCGGGCACGACCTTGACCCGGCGGGCGAACTCCACCCTGGCGTGCTCGCGCAGTGCCTCCTCCAAGGGGCCGAACAGCAGCTCGCCGGCCTGGGACAACCCGCCACCGATGGTGACCAGGTCCAGGTCGCACAGGTGGGTAGCGGAGGCGATGGCGATGCCGATGGCACGTCCGGCCCGGCTCATCGCCCGCAGCGCCACCGGGTCCCCGGCCAGCGCGTCGGCCGCCAGCGCCCTCCCGGTAACGGCCCGATCCTCCCGATAAGCCGCCTGAACGTCCCACGCCACCGCGCCCTCCGTACGGCCTTCACCAGGACGCGGCACCTCCCCACCACGCGGCACGTCTGCAGCGGGGCGCGGCGCGGGCGCGCGGCCAGGGCCGTCCTCAGGCGCGGCTGTGGCGTGGGCTCCTTGGGGTGGGCCGGGAGTCGTGGCGGCTCCCGGGGTCCAGCCCTGGGACAGGGCCCACTCGGTCAGGGCGGGGCCGCGGGCGACGGCCTCCAGGCAACCGTGACCGCCGCAACCGCAGCGCGGCCCGCCCACCGGCTCGACCACCACGTGCCCGATGTGCCCGGCGTTGCCCGTCCTGCCGTTGACCAGCCGCCCGTTGAGGATCAGCCCGCCTCCCACGCCGGTCGAGACGACCATGCCGAGCATGTCGGCGACGCCCCTCCCGGCCCCTTTCCAGTGTTCCGCCACGGCCAGGCAGATCGCGTCGTTGTGGAGGCGTACCGGTAAATCGGGGAAGCGGGCGGCCAGCCGGGCGCGCAACGGGAAGCCGCGCCAGGCGGGGATGTTGAGCGGCGAGACCTCGCCCTGCGGCCAGCGCATCGGCCCGCCGCATCCCACCCCGACTCCTTCGGCCCGCCCGGACAGCGGCTCGATGAGGTCCGTCAGGGTCTCCCACAGGGCGTCGGCGTCCGCGTGCTGCGGGGTGGCGGTACGCCGGGCCTCGACCACCGTCCCGTCGCGGGCGACCAGGCCCGCGGCCATCTTCGTGCCGCCCACGTCGACAGCGAGGATCACGGGCGACCCGCCGTACGGGTCATGGCCCGCCCGCGGTGTGGGAGAACACCAGGACGGAGGCGGTGAAGCCGTGTACGTGGTTGTGGCCGCCGACGGGGCCGACCTCGCCGGCGGCGAAGAAGCCCGCCACGCCGATGGGCCCGAGCGTGTCGCGCAGCGCGACCGGGTCGTGGTCGGCGGTGCCGAACATGGCCGAGCCGCGCCCGTTGCAGGAGAACAGCAGCGCCCCGTCGACCTTGCCGATCTCCTCGCGGTGGGCGTCGAGCAGGTCGTACAGGTCCTCGTCGGCGGTGGCCGCGTCGCGTACCTGGAAGCGTACGGTCCTGCCGATCTCCACGATGTCGCCGATGGCCACGGCCTCGCGTTCCGGGTCGATGCCGATGACCCCTCTGATGAGGAAGTCGCCGCGTTCGTGGCGTTCGGCGTACTCGTCCATCGCGACGCCGATCTGCAACCCGGAGGCGACGAGTTCGCGGTCGTCCTCGTCCAGGTCGCTGACGATGTCCTCGAGCCGGGCCAGCGCGGGCTGGCCGGCGAGTTCCAGCAGCAGGTTCTCCTCGGCGGCCGTGACCACCATGCTGGGGCCGATCGGGCGGCAGCCCTGGCTCACCACGGTGCTGATCTTGACCTGGCCGCTGATCAGCACGCCGATCGCGCCCTCGGAGTAGATCTCCCCGTCGGCGAACAACCGTACGGATCCCCGGCCCTGCAGGCCGTTGGCGAGCCCGCCGATCAGCGGCAGGTCGCCCAGCACGTCGGCCGAGCGCTCGACGAAGGCGTCGGTCGGGAACGTGTACGGATCGGCCAGCAGGATCGCCACATGGTCGTCCCCTTTCCGCTCCGGCAGCCCGACCACCACGAACCTGTCCTCGGCGGACAGCGTCTCCAGCGCGAACGTGGTCAGTCTGGCCCCGTCCAGGGTCGCGGCCCAGGCGCTCACGGACGGCGTCAGCTCCACCCCCTGCCCGTCGCCGATCACTCCCGTGGCGCTGCATCCGATCACGTGTGCCTCGGGTGCGAGCTTCATCGCGGCCTCGCCGGCGCGTGCGACGTCGTCAGGATCGTCGCCGCAGATGAAGAAGCAGACCAAGTCGGCTTGGCCGCTGAGCCTCGACAGCGCCCGGCCGACGGCACTCTCCGCGGCCTCAACCAGGTCGGAACCCACGGCGAGGCCGTCGGCGAAGCGGCTTGTCATCAAGGCCACGCGTCTCGCCTCCCCTCGACATGTCCAAGTCCCTAGGCCCGATTCTCCCCACTAAAGGGACAAGCACGCGCACGAACCGTCACGCAATAGTCAAGATCCGAAATCTCCGCCAGATGCGAAAGACTCTGCCGCATTCCTCGCAGGGGACGTAGTCTCGATCCCGTGCATCAGCCACGTATTCTCCGCACGTTGCGAGAGAGCGGCCACGTTCATCGCACCGTCAAAGCCGAGGTCCGGGAAAATCTGCTGGCCAAGCTGCGAGCGGGTGAGCCCCGCTTCCCCGGCATCGTGGGCTTCGGCGATTCCGTGCTCCCCCATCTCGAGCGGGCCTTGCTGGCCGGCCACGATCTTGTCCTGCTCGGCGAGCGCGGCCAGGGCAAGACCCGGCTCATCCGCACCGTCACCGGCCTGCTCGACGAGTGGACGCCGGTCGTCGATGGCTGCGAGATCAACGACCACCCGTACGCACCGGCCTGCACCCGCTGCCAGGCGCTGGCGCGCGAGCTGGGCGACGAGCTGCCGGTCGCGTGGAAACACCGGGACGAGCGCTACGGCGAGAAGCTCGCCACGCCCGACACGTCGGTGGGCGACCTGATCGGCGACGTCGACCCGATCAAGATCGCCGAGGGGCGCACGCTCGGCGACCCGGAGACGGTCCACTACGGCCTGGTCCCGCGCACCAACCGGGGTGTGTTCTCCGTCAACGAGCTGCCCGACCTGGCCGAGCGCATCCAGGTGTCGCTGCTCAACGTGCTGGAGGAGCGCGACATCCAGGTGCGCGGCTACAACCTGCGGCTGCCGCTCGACATCCTGCTCATCGCCAGCGCCAACCCTGAGGACTACACCAACAGAGGCCGGATCATCACGCCGCTGAAGGACCGGTTCGGCGCCGAGATCCGCACCCACTACCCGCTGACGGTCGAGGACGAGCTGACGCTGATCCGCCAGGAGTCCATGCCCGACATCGGGGCCGACATCCCCGAGCACCTGGTCGAGGTGATCGCCCGGTTCACCCGGCTGGTCCGCGAGTCGACCTCGGTCGACGCCAGGTCCGGCGTGTCCGCGCGGTTCTCGATCGCGGCCGCCGAGACCGCCGCGGCATCGGCGGTGCGCAGGGCGGCACTCGCGGGAGAGGAGCAGGCCGTGGCGCGTGTGGTCGACCTGGCCTGCGTGGTGCACAGCCTGCGGGGCAAGGTCGAGTTCGAGGTCAGCGAGGAGGGCAGGGAGACCGAGATCCTGGCCCACCTGCTGCGCAGAGCGACGGCGGAGACGTTCAGGAGCCGGCTGGGCGGCATGGATCTGTCGCCGGTGACCGACAAGTTCGCGGAGGGCAACCAGGTCGAGTCGGGCGAGCTGGTCCCCGCCGGAGAGCTGCTGCACCGCATCGGCCCGGTCACCGGGCTGGCGAAGGTCATGTCGAAGCTGGGCATGGGCGCGGGCGAGGAGTCGCCTGGCCATGCGGCGGCGGCCCTGGAGTTCGCGCTCGAAGGCCTCTACCTCATGCGCCGCCTGTCCAAGGAGGACGTCGACGGAGTGACCGTCTACCGCACGTGAACATTCGGGCGGTCTCCCGCGTCTTAGGTGATAGCAGCTCACGACGTCGGGGGAGACCGTCCATGCGCCCTCTTGCCTGTGCCACCACGGCCGCCGCACTCGCTCTGTGCGGCATCGCCGCGCCCGCGGAAGCCACCACCGGGGTCGGCGCCGTCTACGGCTACGCCTGGTCCGACGGCCAGGGCCGCCTGCGCATCGCGCCCAAGTCCGCCTCGTTCGTGAAGCGGAAGGGTTTCCTGGGCTACCGGCTCAAGGCGGCCGCGGGCGCCAAGGAGCTCAGGCTCGACTACTCCAGGGCCGCCTACGGCCGGATCACGGTCGCCTGCGACCTGAAGGAGACCGAGGGCCGGGTCGCCCTCGACCGCAAGGGGCTCGGGCGCACCCGGTGCTCGCCCCGCGACCTGGCCACCGAACTGGGCCGTGGCCCCGTTCCGGTGCGCGTCGAGCACCATGGGGGCAGGGCCGTCAGGGTCAACGAGTTCGTCGTCGCCGACCGGCCGGGCCAGCGCTCCGCGCGCGGCACGATCAGGCGGATCGACGACACAACCGTGGAGTTCGCCTCCGGCGACAAGAAGATCAAGCTGCGTCCCACGTACGCCACGGGCTTCTACCGCACCACCGCCCGGTGCACGAGCGGGTGGCTGGCGGGCCGGCCGGTCAACGCCGACAAGGACGGCCTCGGCACGAAGCCGTGCACCCCGTCCCACCTGACGAAGGCGCTCAAGACGGTCCGCCACCCCGTTCTCGTGAAGATCGAGTACACACCGGGGGCCGGCTCCCTCGACCAGGTATGGGAGGTTTTCGGGGACGCGTGACCGCGCTTCTGGGGTTAGCGTGGTTTCGTGATGGCCTTTCGCTATGGCGAGTACCACGACGGCCCCGATCCCCTGGCTCCGCCCTACGACGTGCGGGCGGCACTCGACGAGATGGGCGACGCGATCCTGTCGGGCTCGACGCCCGTCCACGCGCTGCGCGACCTGCTCAAGCGCGGTCTGCCCGGCACGCAGGACCGCCGCGGCCTCGACGACATGCTCAAGCAGGTCCGAAGGCGCCGCCGTGACCTGCGCGAGCGAGGGCGGCTCGACGGCACGCTGGAGAAGGCTCGGGCGCTGCTGGACAAGGCCGTCGGACAGGAGCGGGCCGAGTTGTTCCCCGACCCGTCCGACGAGGCGCGGCTGCGGGAGGCGGGGCTCGACGCCCTGCCCGAGGACACCGCCGCCGCCATCCAGGAGCTGAGCACGTACGAGTGGCGTTCGGCCGCCGCGCGCCGGACCTTCGAGGAACTGCGCGACCTGCTGCGGCGGGAGGTGCTCGACAGCCAGTTCAGGGGCATGCGCGACGCGCTCGCGAACCCGGACCCCGAGGCGATGGAACGTGTCCGCCAGATGATGTCGGACCTGAACGACATGCTGGACAGGGACGCCCGCGGCGAGCACACCCAGGCCGACTTCGACGCCTTCATGGCCCAATATGGTGATCTGTTTCCCGAGAAGCCGCGCAACCTCGAAGAACTCGTCGACATCCTGGCCCGCCGCGCCGCCGCCACGCAGCGCATGCTGGCCTCGATGACGCCACGCCAGCGCGAAGAGCTCGCCGGTCTCATCAACCAGACCCTCGACCAGGCCGGGCTCTCCGAGCAGATGCGCCGGCTCGGCGAGGCCCTCCACGCCCGCCGCCCCGACCTCGCCTGGAACGCCCCCGAACGCCTCACCGGCGAGGAGCCTCTGGGCATGGGCGACGCCGTCACCGCCCTGGAGGAGCTGGCCGACCTCACCCAGCTGGAGACCGCCCTGCGCCAGGACTACCCGGGCGCGCGGCTCGACGACATCGACGAGGCCGCCGTACGCCGTGCGCTGGGCCGCTCCGCGGTCGACGACCTGGAGGCGCTCAAGCGCATCGAACGCGAGCTGGAGGAGCAGGGCTACCTCCTGCGCCGGCGCGGCAAGCTGGAGCTCACCCCGAAGGCGGTGCGGCGGCTCGGCGAGACGGCGCTGCGCCGCGTCTTCTCCTCACTCGACGCGGGCCGTCGCGGCGACCACGACCAGCACGACGCGGGCTCGGCCGGCGAGCTCACCGGCTCGTCACGACCGTGGCGCTTCGGCGACGAGCAGCCCATCGACGTGGTCCGCACCCTGGTCAACGGCGTACGCAGCGGCGGCGTGGCCGTCCGTGCCGGCCAGGAGAGGCAGCAGACCGGGCGGGCGGGTGTGCGGTTGTCGGTGGACGACTTCGAGGTGGCCGAGACCGAGCGGCGCAGCGCGGCGGCCGTGTGCCTGCTCGTCGACCTGTCCTACTCGATGGCCCTGCGCGGCACCTGGGCCGCCGCCAAGCAGACGGCGCTGGCGCTCCAGGCGCTGGTGGCCTCGAAGTTCCCGCAGGACGCGGTACAGATCATCGGTTTCTCCAACTACGCCAGGGTGCTGCAGCCCGACGAGCTGGCGGGGCTCGACTGGGACATGGTGCAGGGCACCAACCTGCACCACGCCCTCCTGATCGCCGGCCGCCACCTCGACCGCCATCCCGACTTCGAGCCCGTCGTGCTGGTGGTCACCGACGGCGAGCCCACCGCGCACCTGCTGCGCAACGGCAAGTCGGCGTTCGAGTGGCCGCCGTCGAGCGAGACGCTGGAGCTCACGCTGTCCGAGGTCGACAAGATGACGCGGCGGCGGGCCACGCTCAACGTCTTCATGCTGGCGGCCGACGACCGGCTGAAGGAGTTCGTGGACGAGGTGGCCCGCAGGAACGGCGGTCGCGTCTTCTCCCCCAGTGCCGAGCGGCTGGGCGAATACGTGGTCAGCGACTTCCTCCGGCTGCGCAGGGCCCGCTGAACTGTCGGTGGGCCCTGCCACACTCGCGGCCATGAGCGAAGAAGTGCGCCTGCGCGACGTGGAGACGGCCGACCTCGAGGTGTTCCTGGCCCACGAGCACGATCCCGAGGCCGCGCGGCGCTCCAGGTTCCGGCCCAGGGAGCGGGAGGCGTTCATGCGTCACTGGACCACGCGCATCCTCGGCGACCCCTCCGTGTTCGTGCAGGCGGTCACCGTCGACGGCGACCTGGCGGGCAATCTCGTGGCCTGGTGGGAGGACGAGCGGCGCTTCATCGGCTACTGGTTCGGCCGGGAGTTCTGGGGGCGCGGCATCGGCAGCCGGGCCATGGAGCTGTTCCTGCGCCAGGAGCGCATCCGCCCGCTGCACGCCGACCCCTTCCACGCCAACACCGGCTCGGTCCGGCTCCTGGAGAAATACGGTTTCGAGCGTGAGGGCACGGTCAGGCACGGCGACGACGAGCACGTCCTGCTGGTCCTCCACACCCCGTCCGCGCCCCTCTGAGGGGCCTGTGGCGCCTTACGCGAGGCATCCCGCTGGGGGAGGGGGACGGAGGTCAGGCGTCGACGAGGCGGCAGTAGAAGTCGAGGGCGACGTCGAACCCGTCGCGGCAGTTGCGGTGCGAGCGGTAGCACGGCCGCCAGGCCGAGCTGGCCCCCACTCCTGCCCTGGCGTCGCCTAGCGCCGACGGCACCCGCTCGGGCCTCGGCAGCAGCCCGTGGCCCAGATAGCGCACCCCGGCCAGCTCGCTGCGCAGGCCCGGCCCGCCGGAGACCAACGTGCCGAGGCGCCAGCCGCTCTCCTCGTCCCAGACCAGCGCGCTCCCGTCGGCGAGCTTCAGCGTGGCGTCACGCGGGTCGCACGGGCCCTCCCACCAGCCGGCCACCTCTGACCCCAGCACGTCGATGACCCGCTGCACGTAGCTGATCGGCTGCTGCAGCCACTCGTCGCTAT
Organism: Nonomuraea sp. K271; assembly: GCF_009908215.1. NCBI lineage: Bacteria > Bacillati > Actinomycetota > Actinomycetes > Streptosporangiales > Streptosporangiaceae > Nonomuraea > Nonomuraea sp. K271. The sequence goes on from NZ_JAAAHR010000022.1 coordinate 24,327, forward strand.
ACGGCTCGACATGCCTGATGGCCACGGACGGCACCCCCTTGTGCCCTTGCGGTAAGAGAAAACGAACGGTGACCAACCATACCCGCACCGAACTTGTTCCATTGCGAGCTCGTCTAGTCATTACGGACGATATTCACGGCGCAGACGGGGAAGGAGGAGGCCGCATGATTGCCATGGTGCTCCTCATCGTGCTCATGGTCGTCGCCGTGGTGATGACCGAGCTGATCATGCGCTGCGCGGAAGACGGCAAAGAGAGTGTCGACTCCCCGGCCGAGATCGCTGGGGACTAGTCTCTCCGGCATGTCGTCCCTGCTTCTCTGGTTGCACGTCGGATTCTCGATCTTCACGATCGGCCCGATCACCGCCGCGACGATGGCCGCCCCGCGCGTCATCCGCACCAAGAACGTGCCCGTGCTGCAGAACATCCAGCGTATGACGAGGGTCTACAGCCTCGGCAGCCTGGGCGTCTTCGTGTTCGGGCTGATCCTCGGCATCGTCCTCGGTGGCGGGGTGCTCGGCCGGTGGTACATGACGGCGTCGATGACGTTGTTCATCGTGGCCGCCGTGCTGCTCGTCATCATCGACCGCGACCTGCGCGCCGCCGTCCGCGCCCTCTCCAGCGAGGGCACGGACGACGACGCGAAGGTGCAGAACGGCCGGATCGCCGCGATCAGCGGGCTCCTGTCGGTGATCTGGCTGGTCATCCTGTTCCTGATGGTGGTGCCTGGTTAGCCGAGCGCCTGGGTGAGGTCGGCCAGCAGGTCGTCGACGGTCTCGATGCCGACCGACAGCCGCACCAGGTCGGCGGGCACCTCGAGCGGAGACCCGGCCGCGGAGGCGTGGGTCATCCGGCCGGGGTGCTCGATGAGCGACTCGACGCCGCCGAGCGACTCCCCCAGCGTGAACAGCTTGGCCCTGTCGCACACCGCCACGGCCTCCGCCTCGCCGCCGGCGACGCGGAACGACACCATGCCCCCGAACCTCTTCATCTGCTTGACCGCGACCTCGTGCCCGGCGTGCTCGGAAAGGCCCGGATAGAGCACGCTGGTGACGCGCGGGTGGGCGAGCAGCAGGTGGACGATGCGTTCGGCGTTGTCGCAGTGGCGGTCCATGCGCACGCCGAGGGTCTTGAGCCCGCGCAGCGTCAGCCAGGCGTCGAACGGCCCGGCCACGGCGCCGATCGCGTTCTGGTGGTAGGCGAGCTCCTCGCCGAGCCCTCTGTCGGCGGCGATCAGCGCTCCGCCGACCACGTCGGAGTGCCCGCCGACGTATTTCGTGGTCGAATGCACGACGACGTCGGCGCCGAGCGACAGCGGCTGCTGCAGGTAGGGCGAGGCGAACGTGTTGTCGACCACCAGCAGCGACCCGTTGTCGTGGGCCAGTTGCGCCAGCGCCGCGATGTCGGCGATGCCGAGCAGCGGGTTGGTGGGCGTCTCGACCCACACGATCTTCGTCTTCTGCGTCATCGCGGCGGCCACGGCGTCGAGGTCGTGCAGCGGGACCGGGTCGTAGTGGAGGTCCCAGCGTTCGTTCACCTTGGCGAACAGGCGGTAGGTGCCCCCGTAGGCGTCGTTAGGGATGATCACGTGGTCCTGCGGCCTGCACACCGTGCGCAGCAGGGTGTCCTCGGCGGCAAGACCCGAGGCGAACGCGAGCCCGCGAGCCCCGCCCTCCACCGCCGCCAGCGCCTCTTCGAGCGCGGTCCTCGTGGGGTTGGCGGAGCGGCTGTACTCATATCCGGAACGCAGGCCGCCCACGCCGTCCTGCTTGTAAGTGGACGTGGCGTAGATCGGCGGCACGACCGCGCCGGTCAGCGGGTCGGGCTCCTGACCTGCGTGGATGGCCAGGGTCTCAAAACCGTTGCTCATACAGGCCACGTTAACGGAAGTCGGCCCGCGATCCGTTCCCCTCCGGATCGCGGGCCGATGGCGCGACGCCCTCCCCAAGGACGCCCGCCGGGGCCCGCGCACCATGCCCGCCCGGGCCACGGGTGGTCAGGCGGCCCTGGGCTCCTGACGGTCCTCGCCCCTCCGGGCCGGGAGCCGTACGACGTCCGCTTTGATGAACCGGCCACTGCTTCCCTCCGCGTGCTCCCCGTTGATGCGGGAGAGCAGCACGGGGTCGGCCAGTGCGAGGAGCGCCCCGACGGCCAGCCCGATACCCAGCAGTGTGAACCCGATGGCCACCATTTCCTGTCCCCTTCCGACATCTCCAGCATCGGCGACGGGCCCGGCTCGCGCCTCGACCCAAGGTCTGGTCTCTTGGGCGGCCGCTCGGCCGAATGGCTGATACGGCCCTCCGACTGGCGGCTTAGGCTCTGGGACGTGGGGGATTCCAAACGCGTCGTGTACTGGGTCCGCCGGCTGAGCGAGTTGGCGATGCTCGGCTGGCTCGGCATGATGTGGCTGATCGACCTGGTGATCGCCCATTCCATCGGCGGGTTCCAGTGGCTGGTCCCCGTCTGCGGCGCGGCCGGCATCGCGGCCGTGGTGTTGCGGCGCCGCCACCGCCTGCGGGGCTTCGGCGCCGTGCTGGCCACGTCGTTCGGCGCCTCCCTGACGATCGGCGGCACCGGGCTCGCGGGCGTGCCCGGCATGGCGGAGACCGGGTCGATGCTCATCCTGCTCATCGGCGTGCTGCGGCACGTGGAGCCGGTGCGACGGGCGGCGGGTCTGGCGTGCGTGTCGCTGGTCGTCCTGATGTCGGAGTCCATCGGGCGCGACTACAACAGCTCGGGGCTGATCTTCTCGTTCCTGCTGTTCGCGAGCTGGTCGATGACGGCCGGCATCGGCGGCTACCTCCGTTTCCAGCTCGAGCGCCGCAGGGAGGCGGTCCACTCGGTGCGCAGGGCGGAACGCCTGGAACTGGCCAGGGAGCTGCACGACCTGGTCGCCCATTACATCACCGGCATCGTGGTCCAGGCCCAGGCCGCGAGAACGGTCGCCCAGACCAGCCCCGACGCGGTGGCGCCCGCGCTGGACGCGATCGCCACGGCCGGTTCCGACGCCCTGACCTCGATGCGCCGCATGGTGACGGTGTTGCGCACGGAGGACGACCCGTCCCGCAGGCCGGGCGTCACGCTGGCCGACCTGCGGATGCTGACCGAGAAGTTCTCCTCCGACGGGCCGAAGGTGGCGTTCGAGATCGGCCAGGGGATCGACGATCGCACGCTGCCCCCCGAGGTGATGACCACCCTGCACCGAGTGCTGCAGGAGTCGCTCACGAACGTGCGCAAACACGCCTCCCACGCCGCCTGGGTGGAGGCCGGCTTACGGCGTCACGGGCAGGTGGTGACGCTGCGGGTGCGGAATTTCGGGGCCGCCTCAGACCCGCGGGTCGCCCGCCTCGGCGGCGGGTTCGGGCTGGTCGGGATGGCCGAGCGGGTCGAGGCGCTGGGCGGCAGGCTCTACGCCGGCCCGTCCGCCGAGGGCACGTGGGAAGTGGTCGCCGAGTTCCCGCTGCCCTGACCGCAGGGCCCGCCCGTACGCCTCGTCGCCCAGCGCGGCTCGCAGGCGCCGGGTGACCCGGTCGACGTCCCACCGCTCGCCGGACGGCAGCGGCGTCCCCACGGCCTCCCTGAGGGCGCTCGCCGCCCCGATCAGGCTGGCGGCCGCGTGGCCGTGCCCGCCGGGTTGCCCGCCGGGTTGCCCGCCGGGTTGCCCGCCGGGACGGATCGACAGGGCGCCGGCCAGCCCTTCGAGGGAGAGGGCGATCGCGCGTGGATCACCGGTCGCCCGCGCCGCTTCGTACCCTTCGCGCTGCCTGGTCAGCGCGAGCTCCGCGTCGCCGCGCTGCTCCGCGGCGAACCCCAGCTCGGCCATGACGAACGCGATTCCGGGGGTCCCCCGCACGTGCCTCAGCCAGCCGAGGACGGGCTCCAGGTAGGACTCCGCCTGCTCGTAGCGGCCCCGCCGCCTGGCGCTCATGGCCAGGCCGAGCACGGCATTCTCCTCGGCGGGTTTGTACGACTGCTCGACCGCCAGCCGCCTGGCGCGCTCGTGGTAGTCGTCGGCCAGCTCGTGGTCGCCCGCCAGCAGCGCCATCCGCCCGAGCCCCGCCAGCTTGAACGACACCTCGAACCCCAGCTCCTCCGCCAGCCGCAGCGCCCGCTCGCGGAGGCCGGCGGCCCTGGCGTAGTCGCCGCGGATCTCGGCCGCCCGGTCGAGCGCGTCCATGGCCTCCATCTGCCCCCACGCGTCGGCCAGCTCCCCGAACAGCGCCAGCCCACGCTCAGCGTCGCGTTCCATCGCCGCCAGGTCGCCGCGGCCGACGGCGAGCTTGGCGCGCAGGCACAGCGCCGCCGCCACACCCCACCGATCACCCAGCTCCTCGTACGCCGCCAGCGCCCGGTCCGCCGCCGCCTCGTGCGCCTCCCGGTCGCCGTAGGCCCAGTGGACATGGCTGAGGAACCAGTCGGCCAGCGCCGTACCCGCCCGGTCGAGCCCGGCATACCGTACGGGCGAGGCCGGCACCCCGATCAGCCGTTCGATGCCCGCCAGCCAGACCGACGCCCGCGCCACCTCGCCGGCCGCTCCCCCACCCGCGATCGCGGCGGCCAGGCAGCGCCGGGCCTCGCGCAGGCGGCCGCGCAGGACCCAGTACCAGGCCAGGGCGTTCACCAGGCGCAGCGCGTACGGCCCCTCGGTGGCCAGCCGCAGATTGGCGTGGTCGGCGTCGAGCCTGGCCAGCCACTCCCGCTGCCCGGGGCCTCGCAGGTCGGCGCGCTCGGCCATGGCGGTGTAGTGCCGGGCGTGGCGCTCCCTGATCAGCTCGTGCTCGCCCGCCTCCCGCAGCCGCTCCACGCAGTAGGCCGCGACGGACTCCAGCAGCCGGTAGCGAGGACCGGGCGCCCGCACCACCAGCGACCGGTCCACCAGCCTGGCCAGCGTGTCGAGCACGTCGATCCCGGGCTCGGCGCACACCTGCTCGGCGGCTTCCAGCGTGCACCCGTCGGCGTGCACGGCGAGCCGGCGCAGCACCACCCGCTCCTGGCAGGTCAGCAGCTCCCAGCTCCAGTCGATCATCGCCCTGAGCGTGCGCTGCCGGGCGGGCGCGCCCCGCACGCCGACGTTGAGCAGCCTGAACCGGTCGTCCAGGCGGTCCGCGAGCTCCCGCACCCCGAAGGCGCGTACGCGGGTGGCGGCCAGCTCCAGGGCCAGCGGGATGCCGTCGAGCCGCCGGCAGATCGTGTCGACGGCCTCGCCCGGGTCCACGCCCGCCCTGGAGGTGAACAGCCGCGCCGCCTCGGCGAGGGGCAGCGGCGGCACCACGTGGACACGTTCGCCGCTCACTCCCAGCGGCTCCTGGCTGGTGGCCAGCACGCGCAACCCGGGGGCGGACCGCAGCAGGGCCGACGTCAGCTCGGCCGCCCGTTCCACCAGGTGCTCGCAGTTGTCGAGCACCAGCAGCGCGCGTTTGCCAGCCAGCGCGCCGGCCAGCCGGCGCGCCGGCGGCACGGCGTCGTCGTCGCGGAGGCCGAGCACGGCGGCAACCGCCTCGGCGACGTCCACCGCCCCCGTCAGCTCCACCCACCACACTCCGTCGGGGGCGGTGGCGGCCAGGGCGTGGGCGGCGGACAGGGCGAGCCTCGTCTTGCCGACGCCGCCCGTGCCCGTGAGCGTCACCAGGCGGTGCGCGGCGAGCAGGCCGCGTACCTCCGCCAGCTCCTCCTCCCGCCCGACCAGCTCCGTGAGCGGCGCGGGCAGGCCCCCGTTCGAGGCCGCCGCGTCCGGGGGCGGCTCGGCGGACGGACGCCCGCCCGCATGGGAGGCCGCGCCAGCAGCCGGGCGGGCGGTCCGAGCGGCCGGGTGAGGGGTGGGAGCGGCGAGGTCGGGGTCGTGGCGCAGGATCGCGTGGTGCAGCGCGGCGACGTCCGGCGACGGGTCCAGGCCCAGCTCGTCCGCCAGCCGCTCACGCAGCTCCCCGTACGCCGCCAGCGCCTCGCCCTGCCGCCCGCCCCGGTAGAGGGCCTTCATGTGCGCGGCCACCAGCCGCTCGCGCAGCGGGTGACGGGCCACCAGGGCGGCGAGGTCCACGGGCCGGCCGAGAGCGAGGTGCAGCTCCGCCTGTTCCTCCAGCGCGGCCAGTCGTGCCTCCTGCAGGCTCGCCGCCTCGGCCCTGGCGAAGCCCGCGTCGGCGAAGTCGGCGTAAGCGGGCCCGCGCCACAGTGCCAGGGCCTCGTCGAGCTCCGCCGCACGCGCGTGCGGGCGGGTGGAGCGGCGGGCGAGCAGCGCGCGGAACCGGGCGGCGTCGCAGTCGTGACCGGCCAGCGCGTAACCGCCGGGCCCGAGCGTGACGTGGGAGGGATCGCCGAGCGAGCGGCGCAGCTGGGAGACGCGGGCCTGCAGGGTGCCCGCCGGGTTGCGGGGAGGCCGCGCACCCCAGAGGTCGTCGATGAGCCGGTCGGGCGTGAGCGGCCCGCCGCCGTGGGCGAGCAGGTCGGCGAGGAGCGCGCGCACCTTGAACTCGGCCACCCGTACGGGCGACCCGTCCTCCGCCCGGACCTCCAGAGGGCCGAGCACCGCGAAACGCACCACGTAAGGACCAACCCGTAGCGTGCCCGAAGGAATTCCGAAGCGCCGTGCCGCAGGGTGGCGGGCATGAGTGATGTGACAGTCGTGGGACTGGGCCCGATGGGCTCGAAGATGGCGGAGACGTTCCTCGCCGCGGGCCACGGGGTGGCCGTGTGGAACCGTACGGCGAGCAAGGCCGGGCCGCTGGTCGCCAAGGGCGCCAGGCGGGCGGCGACGGCGGCCGACGGCGGGTTGCTGGTGATCAGCCAGACCCACTACCAGGCGATGTACGACAGCCTCGGGGACGCCCGGCTCGACGGCAAGGTGGTGGTCAACCTCAGTTCCGGCACGCCGGAGGAGCTGCGCGCGGCGGCGCGCTGGGTGGAGGGGCGCGGCGGCGTCCTGATCACGGGCGGCATCATGGTGCCGCCGCCCGGGATCGGCCGGCAGGGGGCGTACACGTTCTACAGCGGCCCCAAGGACGTTCTCGACCGGCACGCGGCCACGCTGGCGGCGCTGAGCGAGGTCACGTACGTGGGCGCCGATCAGGGCCTGGCGATGACGTACTACCAGGCCCAGCTGCTGATCTTCTTCACGGGCCTGACGACCTTCATGCACGCCCTGGCCCTGATGCGCGCGGCGGGGGTCTCGCCGGAGGAGTTCCTGCCGTTCGCGCAGGAGACGTTCACGCAGCTGGGCGGCGACGGCCCGATGGGCTACGCCAAGATCATCGCGACCGAGATCGCGGCCGGGGAGCATCCTGGTGCGGACAACACCATGCGCATGCAGGCGATCGGCATGGGCCACGTCGTGGAGACCCTGGAGGAGGCCGGGCTGGAGATCACGGTGCCGAAGGCGGTGCACGCGTTGTTCGACCGGGCCGTCGCCGAAGGGCGCGGCGACGAGGGCATCAGCACCGTGATCGAGTCGATCAGGAAGCCCTGACCGCCCGTCCCAGGCCGCCGCCGGGCGGCGGCCTGGGAGCGGGGCTCAGTGGTTGGCGAGGAAGGCCAGCAGATCGTGCCTCGTGATCAGGCCGGCCGGCTTGCCGTCTTCCAGCACAACGGCCGCATCGGCCTTCTCCAGCGCCTCGACCGCACGCGCCACGGGTTCACCGCTGCCGATCGTGGGTAGCGGCGCTGACATGTGATCGGCAATGGTGTCGTCGGAGGAGATCCTGCCGTGATAGAGGGCTTCGAGGAGATCGCGCTCGACGATGGACCCGACCACCTCGGCCGCCATGACGGGCGGCTCCTCCTTCATCACGGGAAGCTGCGACACCGAGTATTCGCGCATGATCGCGATGACCGTGCTGACCGACTCGTACGGATGCGCGTGCACGAACTCGGGCAGCCCCGCCCCCTTGCGCGCCAGCACGTCGCCGACCACCGCCTCCTCGGACGGGGCCCGCAGGAAGCCGTAGTCGGCCATCCAGTCGTCGTTGAAGATCTTGGACAGGTAGCCCCGGCCGCCGTCGGGCAGCAGCACGACGATCATGTCGTCGGGCCCGGCCGTGGCCGCCACCCGCAGCGCCGCCACCACGGCCATCCCGCAGGAGCCGCCGACCAGCAGCCCCTCCTCGCGGGCGAGCCTGCGGGTCATGGTGAACGACTCCTTGTCGGTGACCGCGATGACCTCGTCGCAGATCTTGGTGTCGTACGTGGCCGGCCAGATGTCCTCCCCGACGCCCTCCACGAGGTAGGGCCGCCCGGAGCCACCCGAGTAGACCGAACCCTCCGGGTCGGCCCCGATGATCTTCACCCGGCCGTCGGAGACCTCCTTGAGGTAGCGGCCCGTGCCGCTGATCGTGCCCCCGGTGCCGATGCCGGCCACGAAGTGGGTGATGCGGCCGTCGGTCTGCTCCCAGATCTCGGGACCCGTCGAGTGGTAGTGGGAGTCGGGGTTGTTGACGTTGGTGTACTGGTTCGGCTTCCAGGCGTTGGGCACCTCGCGGGCCAGCCGGTCGGAGACCGAGTAGTAGGAGTCGGGGTGGTCGGGCGAGACGGCGGTGGGGCAGACGACGACCTCGGCGCCGTAGGCGCGCAGCACGGAGATCTTGTCCTGGGCCACCTTGTCGGGCACCACGAACAGGCAGCGGTAGCCCTTCTGCTGCGCCACGATGGCCAGGCCCACGCCGGTGTTGCCGGACGTCGGCTCGACGATCACGCCTCCCGGACGCAGCTCGCCGGACGCTTCGGCGGCCTCGATCATGCGTGCCGCGATGCGGTCCTTGACCGAACCGCCGGGGTTGAAGTATTCGACCTTCGCGACCACCTGGGCGGGCACTCCCGCGGTGACTTTGTGCAGCCGGACGAGCGGAGTGTTCCCCATCAGGTCGACCAGGGAATCGTAAACGCGCACCGAGGTGTTCACCTTCTTTGCCGAAGCTTGATCAGCTTGCCTGTGGCCGAGGTCCCCAGGGGGTGGCGGGGCCTCGGTTAGTTTTCATGCAAACGCTACCGCCGAGTTCGACCGAGGAGGTCACGTACGTGGTGTGGGCAGCTGGCGTGGCGCGGGCGGCGCGGAGGATCGCGACGGCGGCGGCGCTCGGGGGCGGCGGGCTGACCGCCCTGGGCGCCACGGCTTACGGACTGCTGATCGCCGAAGGAATGCTCGCGCGCAGGGTCATCGGGCAGCCGCACGGCCTGGACGGACCGGTCTGCGACGGCACGTACGGCGACTACTCCGGCGTGCCGCTCAGGCTGGCCATGCTGGGCGACTCCACGTCCGTGGGGCTCGGTGTGAGCGAGCCAGGCCACACCCCCGGCGTCCTGCTGGCCAACGGCCTGGCAGCGGTGGCGGAGCGGCCGGTGCGCCTCCTCGTGGTCGGCAAGTCGGGCACCCCGTCGGCCGAGCTGGGAGAGCAGGTCGACGCCGTCCTGCCCATGGGACCCGACGTGGCGGTGATCTTCGTCGGGGCGAACGACATCATCACGCAGACACCGCCCGCGACGGCCGTACGCCATCTGACCAAGGCCGTGCGGCGCCTGCGGGACGCGGGGGCGGAGGTGGTCGTGGGCACGTGTCCCGACCTCGGCACAGTGCGGCCGATCGCGCAGCCGCTGCGCTGGGTGACGCGGCGCTGGAGCCGCCAGCTCGCGGCGGCGCAGACGGTGGCGGTGGTGGACGCGGGGGGCCGCACGGTGGCGTTCGCGGACGTCCTGGGGCCGGAGTTCGCGACAAATCCGACAGAAATGTTCGGACCGGATCGATTCCATCCATCTGACCGAGGTTACGCACAGGCCGCTTACGCGGTGCTACCGTCAGTGTGCGCTGCGTTGGGGTTGTGGCCTGAGCCCACACCCGCACGTGGCGAAGCACTGCAACCGATTTACCTTGCGGCGGCTACGGCCGCGGAGGAGCCCGGCGCCGAGGTCACCGCGACCCGGGTCGACGGGCGGGCGACGGGCCTGCACGGCAAGTGGGTGACGTTGTTCCGCCGTCGGCTCGGCGAGCCGCTCAACGACGCCTGACCGCGGTCACCCTCCGAGCCCGAGCCGTCACTCCTCGTCCCTCTTTGGAGTGAATTGCCTGTGCTCCGGCCCCTGTGGAAATCGTCTATCGCCCTCGCGGGAATCCTCGCCGCGACCGCATGCTCCGGCAGCGACGCGGCCACGACGAGCTTCCCGACCTGGCACAACGCCGACGTCAACGCCGTCAGCCGAATGGCGGTGGCCGGCGGGGTGGTCGCCACCACGTCCCTGAAGTCCGGCGGCACACTCGAGACCGTCGCCATCGGCCTGCGCGACGGCAAGCGCCTGTGGGCCTACCCGGCCACGATGGCCGGCCGGCTGCCCGGCATGGGGGTCTCCACCCCCGCGGCCGTGGAGACCTCCGAGGGCCAGAGCGTGGTCGTCGCGCTCGACCCCGCCAAGAAGGGCGCCTGGAACGCCACCCTCGTCGCCCGCGACGCCTACTCCGGGGTGCGCAAGTGGACCAGGCCGGTGCACTCGACGTTCGGGCCGCAACGCTGCGGCCCCTACGTCTGCCTGTCCGAGCACACCGCCCTGGCCAAGGCCCGCATGGTGGTGCTCGACCCGGCCACGGGCAAACAACTGTGGAAGCTGCCCGGCATCGCCGAGGTGGAGTGGTCCGACGCGCGCCGGGTCCTGCTGCTGCGGCTCTCCGCCAACCCCATGATCGAGTCGTACGAGCTGAAGACCGGCAAGCTCCAGTGGCAGCAGCCGATCGAGCAGGCGCTCGGCCCCGGCATCGACATGTCGGGCGGGTGGGCGTTCGGCTCGACGGGCGGCAAACTCGTCGGCTACGTCGCCCCCTACACCAACCCGCGGACCAAGAAGATCTCGACGTTCGGGCTGTTCTCCCTCGAGATCGCCGACGGGACGATCAACTGGATGCGGCCCTCGGTCGTACGCGTCTATCCCAGCGGCAACCCCGGCTACGCGCCGGTCGTCCGCCCGGTCGACCGGCAGGGCGCCTACGGCGGCTTCGCCCGGCTCGACTCGGAGACCGGGCGGGTGGTCGGCCAGGTCACGGCCTCCGACGTGCCCGGCTCCGGCTGGTGGCTGGCCTTCCCCGACCGGATGGACAAACTGGGCTTCCTCCAGCACAACGCCAAGGGTTCGGCCTTCGACCTCGTCACCGGCAAGCAGGTGCCCGTGGAGGAGCAGCGTGGGTGGTCGTTCTGCGTCACCGACCCCAAGCCGCTGACGCTGCGCGGGCAGGCGCCGGGCTTCTACTCGACGGCCGCGGTCTGCGAGTACGACCTCGGCACCGGCAAGCGCGTCTCGCCCGCTTCCGCGCCGCCGGCCTGGTTCACCGGCAGCCAGGACGGCTGGCGGTTGTGGCGTGACGAGAAGGGGGCGATCCACGCCGTGAACGACCACACCGCCACGGCGCCGGGAATGTACGGATAGCGTGGCCGGTCGGGGCTTGCGCGTAGAACTGGAATATAGTTCTACTATTAGCGCCGACAAAGGAGGGGCCATGCCCGAGGCAGTCATCGTCGCAACCGCGCGTTCACCCATCGGACGAGCCTTCAAGGGGTCGCTCAAGGAGATCCGGCCCGACGACCTGACCGTGCAGATGATCCAGGCGGCGCTGGCCAAGGTGCCCCAGCTCGATCCCGCGTCCATCGACGACATCATGCTCGGGTGCGGCCTGCCCGGCGGCGAGCAGGGCTTCAACATGGCCCGCGTGGTGGCGGTGCTGCTGGGGCTCGACGACGTGCCCGGCACCACCGTGACGCGCTACTGCTCCTCTTCCCTGCAGACCACCAGGATGGCCTTTCACGCGATCAAGGCGGGCGAGGGCGACGTGTTCGTCTCCGCCGGCGTGGAGACCGTCTCGCGCTTCACCAAGGGCAACTCCGACTCGCTGCCCGACACCCAGAATCCGGTCTTCGCCGACGCCCTGGCCCGCACGCAGGCGTTCACCGAGGGCGGACGCCAGTGGCACGACCCGCGCGAGGACGGCGACGTGCCCGACATCTACATCGCGATGGGGCAGACGGCCGAGAACCTCGCCCAGCTCAAGGGCGTCACTCGCCAGGAGCAGGACGAGTTCGGCGTACGCTCCCAGAACCTCGCGGAGAAGGCGCTGGCCGACGGGTTCTGGCAGAAGGACATCACGCCCGTGACCCTGCCGGACGGCACTGTGGTGAGCAAGGACGACGGCCCGCGCGCCGGCACCACCTACGAGAAGGTCTCGACCCTGGCGCCGGTGTTCCGCCCCGACGGCACCGTCACGGCGGGCAACTGCTGCCCGCTGAACGACGGGGCCGCCGCGGTCGTCGTGATGAGCGACGTCAAGGCGGCGGAGCTCGGCATCACGCCGCTGGCCAGGATCGTGTCCACCGGGGTCACCGGGCTGTCGCCGGAGATCATGGGGCTCGGGCCGGTGGAGGCCTCGAAGCAGGCGCTGACCAGGGCCGGGATGGCGATCGATGACATTGACCTGGTGGAGATCAACGAGGCGTTCGCCGCCCAGGTGATCCCGTCCTACCGCGACCTCGGGATCGACCTCGAGCGGCTCAACGTCAACGGCGGGGCGATCGCCGTCGGGCATCCGTTCGGGATGACGGGCGCCCGGATCACGTCCACGCTGGTCAACAGCCTCCAGCACCACGACAAGAGCATCGGTCTCGAGACCATGTGCGTGGGCGGCGGGCAGGGCATGGCGATGGTGCTGGAGCGCCTGTCCTGATCTCGTCCGATCGCCGCGCGTGGCCGGGCCCCCTCCAAGGGAACGACCGCTGACCGGATGAAGGGGGCCCGCCTTGGCGCGAGCCCCCGTCGCCCGGTCGCCGTGGTGGACCGCCGCCCCGCGGACTAACCGTGGCGGTCGGGGCCGGCGCGGGTCGGGGTGATGCGCAGGACGACGCGGCGCTCACGCGTCATGGCGGCGCGGTAGTCGTCCCAGTCGGGGTGCTCGCCCGAGATGTCGCGGTAGTAGGCGACCAGATGGTCCATGGCCTCCGGCAGCGAGATGATCTCGGCCGTGCCGTCCACCTGGATCCAGTCACCGTAGAAGCGGTCGGTGAAGGCGCACAGCGAGACGGCGGGATCGCGGCGGGCGTTGCGCGTCTTGACCGCCGTCTCCCTGGTGCTGATGACGATGTCGGCGTCCTGGACGCCGGCGACGACCGGCGACATCTGCGGTCGCCCGTCGGGGTGCCTGGTGAGGAGGATGGCGTGATGGTGGGTGCGGAGGAAGGCGAGTGCCTTGTCGACGTCCATCCCCTCATGATGTCGCGCCCGTGTGCGGCACACGGGCGCGAGGATGGTAGGGCTTAGACAAAGCCCATGCGGTTACGGCGGTGCCGCTCGTGCTCGTGAACGATCGCGGCGGCGTAGCCGTGGGTGAGCCCGTGCTCGTCGGCGAGCCAATTGGCCCGCTCGGCGCATCTGAGGAAGCTCGGGCCGTTGTCGATGGCTTGGAACCACTCTGGGAGTTCGCGTCCCGTTATGGCCGGGACCCTTGCGATGAGCTTCGTCTGCGTCTCCGGTGAGTGGTTCAAGGACATGGGCACCTCCGCGGATAAGGGTCCTTTCGTTGACACTGCAACACCAGCGTGCGAATGGCAAGCCCTGAGTCAGGCATCATTTTGTGACGGCGGGTAGATTTTCGGTCGCACACAGAGAGGGCCCCGCCTGACTGGCGGAGCCCTCCGGATGACGCGGGGTGAACGATCAGTCGCTACTGCTGAAGTAGCTGACGAAGCGCAGCACCTCGAGGTAGATCCACACGAGGCTGAGCGTCAGCCCGAACACGCACTGCCAGGCGAACTTCTCCGGGGCGCCCTGCTTGACGCCCTGCTCGATCGCGTCGAAGTCGAGGAGCAGGAAGAAGCAGCCGATCAGGATCATGACGATGCTGAAGGCCCAGCCGATCGGGCTGTCGGTGCGCAGGCCGAGCCCGCCGTCGTTGAACAGGCCGACGACCAGGTTGACGAGCAGCAGGCCGATGGCCGCGATGGCGGCGGCGATGCCGAACTTCACCAGCTTGGGCGTGACGCGGATGATGCGCAACGAGTAGACGGTCAGCACCGCGCCGAACGCGAATGCCGTGCCCAGCACCGCTTGGAGCACGATGCCGCTGATGGCGCCCTCGAACACGGCGCTGATCTTGCCGAGGAAGATGCCCTCGAACACCGCGTAGCCCAGGATGAGCGCCGGGTTGGTGCTCATCGTGAACGACGCGATCAGACCGATGATCAGTGCGATGATGGCCGCGCCGATGGCGACCATGGGCGGCACGTTGAGGACCCAGGCCGCGGCGGCGGCCAGGACGAGCACCCCGAGCGTGAGGAACCCGCGCACCACGACGTCATCGAGGGTCATGGTCCGGTGAGCGGGCCTGGCCGGCGGTGCGTACGACGGCGCGTCGTACATGTTCTGCAACTGGTCGGGGGACGGGGTGGGCCCGCCCCAGCCCGCGGCCTGCTGCCGCGACCTGCTGAATACGGGGTTCTTGCTCTCCATCGCTGCCTCCTGTGACGCCGAGCCTACGGGGCCTGGCGGCACCTTGGTCAACTGACGCGTCAGATCGATGTTGGTTCGGGACTTCCGCAGCGTTGACAACGAACGTGTCCGGCTTCGAGTTCCCAAGGTCAGCGACGACCTCGCAAGGTCATCCGGGTCCGGTCGCCCGGAGCCCGTGCGCGGGGTCCGTGACGGAGCCCTTCCGGTGCGTGATGATGGTGTGCGGTGCCTTTTCCTAGAGAAAAGGGCCGACCGGTTGTATTCCGTAGTCAACCATTCACACTAAGAAACTCCGGCGAGCACGGAAAGCAGAAGCCGGACGGTTTGTCAATATGACCGCGCTCTCAAGAAGTTTCCCATGGAGAGCAATCGGCCGTACCGGTGCGCGAACGAGATCCCCGGCCTCCCGACGAGGCCTCCACCAGCGACGAAGCGCCGGGGCCGCGACAACTCCGTAACAAATCGATATCGAGGGGGAAACGACAGAAGGGGTCCGTCCCGTGATCGCGGCGAACCTCCAGGTCAGAACCCTAAAGGCGGCGAAGATGGCAGGTGCCCCCGGCGGGATTCGAACCCGCACGTCAACCCTTTTAAGGGGTTTGCCTCTGCCATTGGGCTACGGGGGCGCCGCAATCATACGAAACGGACCATGCTTCCGAGGAGCACAACTTCGCATCAGCCGTCACAACTGTGATGACTGCGGTGAAGTGATAGGGCTCCCACCACTCTGTCCAAGAAGAGTAGACCGTCCAGATGGTCCAGTTGGTGCTGAATGCAACGAGCTTCCACGGCATCCGCCTCGATGGTGACCGGCTCGCCCGTGCCTGGCAAATGCCCATGTACGGTGATGCGCGTCGCACGACGTACGTCGGCGGTGAGCCCGGGGACGGACACGCACCCCTCGCGCAGGTGGTCCCAGCGGGCGGCCGTCGCGAGCCGTGGATTGACCACCACGAGCTCTCCGGTCCGCGACCGGCTCCTGGGGTGGCGCCCGGCGTCAAAGGCGATCAGGCGCCAGCTCAGGCCGATCTGGGGGGCTGCCAGGCCGGTCGTGGAGGGCTCGTGGCGCAGGGTGGCGAGCAGATCGGCGGCGGCGGCCACGACATCGGGGGCGGTCGGGTCCACCGGGTCGGCGGAGGTGGACAGCAGCGGGTGCGGGGCGTCGATCACCGCGCGGGGCCTTCCGTCCGCCGGCCGGGTCACAACAGGTCCGGTTCGACGGGGCGGAAGGTGATCTCGGAGTCCAGGCCGGCGCCGACGGCGGCGAGCCTGCGCATGAGCGCCGCCACGTCCACCTCCTTCGGCAGCTCGACGTCGGCGATCAGCACGTACAGCCGGCCGGTGAGCCTGGTGCTCATGCCGGTGATGTTGCCACCGTCGGCCGCGAGCACGGCGCTGATGGCGGAGATGATGCCGGGCCTGTCGGGGCCGTGGACGGTCAGCACGTAGCCGAGACCGCCGCCGTCGTCGCAGAAGTGGCGGCGCGCCTCGATCGCCGAGGCCGTCACCACGAGGTCGGGTGCGCACAGGCGCTTGGTGAGCTCGGCCGCGTCCACCTCGCCCGACACGAGCAACATCATCGCCACGTGGCCGCCGAGCAGCGTCATGGTCGAGTCCTGGATGTTCGCCCCGCAGTCGGCGAGCGAACCGGTGACTGCGGCGATCACGCCGGGTCGGTCCACGCCGAGCACGGTCACCGCTGAGAGCCCCACCCGTGGTTCCCCTTCCGCTCATGCGACCAGGGGCGCCGCCCACGCCCCGGCGAGACTCACCAGGGCGCTGCCGTTCCCGGGCTAACGGCGAGTCGTCGCCACCGCGGCCCTGAAGCCGTCCCGCGGGTGCTCCATCTCACCCAGCGAGATCGTCTCCCGCTTGAAGAACAGGGCCAGGGTCCAGTCGACGACGACGCGGACCTTGCGGTTCAGCGTCGGCACCCGCGACAGATGGTAAGTGCGGTGCATGAACCATGCAGGGAATCCGCGAAGCTTGACGCCATAGACGTTCGCGACGCCTTGGTGCAGGCCCAACCCCGCAACCGATCCGACATACTTGTGGCGGTATTGCACTAGTTCCTGCCCGCGAAGGTGCCGTACGACGTTGTCCGCCAGCACCTTCGCCTGGCGCACGGCGTGCTGGGCGTTCGGCGCGCAGTATTGGCCGGGGTCGGTCACGTCGGGCACCCCGGCCGCGTCGCCGGCCGCGAACGCGCCCTGCGTGCCCGCGACGGTCAGCATGGCGGTGGCCTTGATCCGGCCGCGCTCGTCGAGCGGCAGGTCGCTGTCGTTGACCACCGTGCTGGGCTTGACGCCCGCCGTCCACACGAGGGTCTCCGCGTCGAACTCCGAGCCGTCGGAGAGCACCACGTGGCCGCCCTCGCACGACTCCAGGCGGGTCTCCAGCCGGACGTCGATGCCGCGCTCGCGCAGCTGCTCCAGGGTCCACCTGCCCATCTCGGGACCGACCTCGGGCAGCACCCTGCCGGTGGCCTCGACCAGCACCCAGCGCAGGTCGGACGGCCCGATGTTGCGGTAGTAGCGCGTCGAGTGCTTGGCCATGTCCTCCAGCTCGGCGAGCGCCTCCACGCCCGCGAAGCCGGCGCCGACGACGACGAACGTGAGCGCCCTGCGCCGCACCTCGGGGTCGTCGGCCGACTCGGCCACGTCGAGCAGGTGCAGCACGCGGTTGCGCAGTGCGATGGCCTCGCCCACCGTCTTGAAACCGATGCCGATGTCGGTCAGCCCGGGGATGGGCAGCGTACGCGAGATCGACCCGGCGGCCATGACGATCACGTCGTAGGCCACCTGCCGCGGCTCGCCCTCGGCGGGCTGGAAGGTCACGGTGCGCTCGGCGTGGTCGACCCTGGTCACCGTGCCGTTGAGGATGTGCACCTTCGGCAGCACGCGCCGCAGCGGCGCGACCATGTGCCGGGGGGAGAGGTTGCCGGCCGCCGCCTCGGGGAGGAACGGCTGGTAGGTCATGTAGGACTGGGGATCGATGATCGTGATGCGCACCTCGCCGCTGCGCAGCTCACGGTGGAGTTTGCGCTGCAGCCTGAGCGCTGTGTAGAGGCCGACGTATCCTCCGCCGACAATGAGAATGTGCTGGTTCATCCTGCCCACATCCCTTGGGATTGCTTGTGAAAGCATTCACAAGCCTACGGCAAGGGTGTCCGATGAATCCATTCCTGGCATGGTGCGACGCGTCACACAGCCAATGACCTGGCACGGGAGAACAGATCGTCCAGCATCTGGGTGGTGACCCGGCCGGTGAACGTGTTCTGCTGGCTCGGGTGGTAGCAGCCGAGCAGCGTGACGGGCAGGCCGTCGTACGCGATCTCGACCTCGGCCCCGTGCCCGAACGGGGGCCTGCTGCGCGGCAGCGCGTAGCCCGCGTCCTTGAGCGCCGGCCACACCGCCTGCCAGGCGTAGCCGCCGAGCGCCACCACCACCCGCACGTCCGGCGCGACCAGCCTCAGCTCCCGCGCCATCCACGGGAAGCAGGTGCTCTTCTCCTCCGGCGTCGGCTTGTTCGCCGGAGGAGCGCAGCGCACCGGCGCCACCACCCGCGCGCCGATGAGCCGCTGCCCGTCTCCCGCGTGCGTGCTCGTCTCCTGCGCGGCCAGGCCGATGCGGTACAGCGAGGCGAACAGCCAGTCGCCGCTGCGGTCGCCGGTGAAGATGCGGCCGGTCCTGTTGCCGCCGTGCGCGGCCGGCGCGAGCCCTGTGATCAGGATCCGCGGGTGCTCGTCGCCCCAGCCGGGGACGGGACGGCCCCAGTACGTCTCGTCCGCGAACGCGCGCCGCCGCACCCTGGCCACCTCCTCCCGCCACTCCACCAGGCGGGGACAGGCCCGGCAGACCGACTGCCTGGCCGTGAGCTCCGCGAGGGTGTCGCTGGAGGCGGCCAGGCGGCGCACGTCCGCGGGGCCGAGCGCGACGGGGGTGTCAGGGGTCGCCGGGTCGCCTGGCCATCCGGTGCCGGGAGGTACGAAGCTCATGACACCGATGGTGCCCGATCAGCGCGTCTTCTCAGGACTCGGCGTCGGCGCGGGCGTCGTGGTCTCAGGCGTGGCCCCGGACGTGGCCTCCGGCGTGGTCTCGGGCGTGACCTCATCGGTGGCCGGCGGGCCTGCCGACGGGCCTGCCGACGGGCCTGCCGACGGGCCTGCCGACGGGTCGGCCGACGGGTCGGCGCAGCCGGGCGACGGCGTCGGCCGGGCCGGGCCGGAGAAGGTCTGCTCGGTCAGCGGCAGCGGGTAGCGGTTGAGAATCGGCTCGCCGCACGACCGGTCGACCGTGTAGCCGTAGCGCTCGGGGTCGGTGGTGAGCGGGTTGCCGTCCTGGTCGTAGAGGTAGACGTCGGTCAGCGGGGTGCCGTCCTTGGCGTACGGCTTGATGTTGTAGACGCCGTCGGACGACGCGTTGCGCACCCATGTCGGCTCGGCCATGTAGACCGAGGCCGGGGAGGGCGAGCTCTGCTGATCGACGACCGCGACGAACAAGCCCAGCCCGGCCACCACGTTGGCGGCCACCGCGAGCAGCAGGACCAGCCTCCCCCTCCGCCTCCTGCCGAACCACACCGAGGCGAGGACGCAGGCGACGGCCACGGCCCAGTCGGCGGCGGTCGCGGGGGCGATCCTGCCGTCGCCGGCCATCGACACCAGGATCATGGCCAGCACGTAGCCGCGCAGCACCCACCACCCCGGCCGCAGCTCCGGCAGGAAGCCCACAAGGCCCCTGTAGGGCGTGTAACGCATGAGGAGGGCGTGCGCGTTCCGCGCCCGCTCCCGCGGCCCGGGACGGACCCTTCGCCGGCGCTCAGGGCGCTCTCCATAGGCGGCGGCCAGCTCCTCGGCGTAGGCGCCGGGCGGCCCCAGCCGCTCCTCCAGCGGCAGGCCGGACTCCGCCGCGATCTCGGCCAGGTGGTCGTCGAGATCGTCGAGCAGCTCCTCCCGCTCCGGATGATCGGCCAGGGCATCGCGTACGGCCTGCGCGTATTCTTCTGGAGTCATTCTCGGCCCTCCTTGAGCAGGGATGCCATGGTCTCCGAGAAGGAGGACCAGGTCTTCGCCGAGGCGGCGTACATCCTCATGCCGACCTCGTTGAGCCCGTAGTACTTGCGGTGCGGGCCCTCGTCGGAGGCCATCACGTATGAGGTCAGCGCACCTGCCTTGAACAGGCGGCGCAGTGTCCCGTAGACCGAGGCGTCGCCCACCTCGTGGAGGCCGGCCTCCCTGAGCCTGCGCACGATGTCGTAGCCGTAGCCGTCGCGCTCCTTGAGCACGGCCAGCACGGCCAGGTCGAGCACGCCTTTGAGCAGCTGGCTGCTATCCACGCATGAACACTACTGTGCATAGCGTTATAGTGGCAACAAGAAACCGGGTGGCGCCAGGAGGCACCACCCGGTTCTTGGTTCAGCCGATCACTCGGACTACTTGTCACCAAGCCGGGGCGAAGGCACCGGCGACGGCGAGTCGGTCGGAGTGGCCTTGGGCAACGGAGCCGGAGCACTGCAGGGCGCGTAGCCACTCGTGGAGGAGTCGCTGTTGTTCGGGCCCGTGACCGACAGCGTCACGTTGCCGCCGTGGGCGTGCCGGCCCGTCAGCTTGTCCTTCGAGAAGGAGACGCGCTCGGAACCGCCGTGACGGCCGAACTCGGCCACACCACTGGACACGGTCGCACCGTTGAGCGTCCAGCTCCACTTCACCCGGGCGGCGCCGGTCGAGCGGATGGTGCCGGAGGCGCTCAGCGAGCACGCGTTCGTGGTCGACGCCGAGCTGGACGCGCTCACCTTGGTGCGGGAGTCAGGCGCGGGGAAGGAAGGCTTGTCGTCCTTGCACCAGACCTTGTAGTACGCGCGGTTGGAGTACGCGGTGTCCGGACGGAGCACCTGCAGCTGCGCCCAGCCACGCTGGCTGTGACGCGGCGCGAAGCTGAAGCCGACCTTGCGCGCATCGCGGACCTTGACCTTGCCGTAGTCGACCACGTCACCGTTGAGGACCCAGCGGTAACGCACCCACGACGGGCGGTCGGTCTTGATGACGCCGGCGACGCCGATCCTGTCACCGGGGTTGCAGGAGCCGACGTACCTGCTGGGGTGGACCCAGGCACGCGCCGACATCTTCCGGTCGAGGTGCGTACGCACTTCCTTCAGCTTCTTCTCCGCCTCGCAGGAGACCGAGAAGTAGCCCTTCTTGGAGGTGACCTTCTTCGGGCCGAGGACCTGGACGGCCTCCCAGCCCTTCTTGATGTCGTCCTTGAAGGTGATGGACTGCTTGACGGTTACCGTCTTGGTGCCCTTGCCCTTGAGCGTGATCGTCTTGACCTTGCTCTTGGAGCCGTCACCGTGCAGCCAGCGGTAGGCCAGCTGCGTCTTGCCCTTGACAGGCACCTTGACCTTGGCCGAGAAATTCACCTTGACCGGGCAGGAACCTTCGTAACTACGAGTGGAGGCCTTCGGCCGCGCGACCGTGACCTTCGAGCTCGCCTTCGCCTTGGCGGAGGCGGCCGTGGCCATGGTCGCCGCCTGGGCGGGGCTGGAGGCCAGACCCGCGGCCAAGGCGGCCAGCACCGCGGTCGACGCACCGATCGCCGCCGCTCTACGTGCCAACCCAACAGACATCATGTGAGTGTGCTCCATTCCTTGAGGGAAGAGGCGCTCGGGAACGGTCGCCACGCCGGCACCTTCCGTGCACAGCGATATGGCAAAGCCCCCGTATGCACCTTTACTCAAGCACAATACTGATCGCGCCCTCAACATGATGCATAGACCGGAAATGTCCGGATTTCTTCAGCTATCGGGCTATGGACCAAGCAATACCGTCAAGGATGTCATGTTCACTAACAACGACCTGCGGAAATGCGAATCGGCGTACGATCCGGTCGAGAATGAGCGCCCCCGCACCAATTACATCCACCCGTCCCGGATGCATGACCGGAACCGCGGCGCGTTCACCGTGCGTCATCGCGAGCAGCCGCCGCGTCACGTCGTGCACCTGTTCGGCGGACAGGCGCGAATGGTGGATGCGGGCCGGGTCGTAGGCGGGCAGATCGAGCGCCATCCCCGCCACCGTCGTCACCGAGCCCGCCAGGCCCACGAGCGTGTGCGCCCGCCGCACCGGCACCGCCGACTCGACGCGGTCGAGCGCCGCCTCGATGTCGGCGACCACGGCCTCCAGAGCGGGCGCTGCCGGCGGGTCGCCGTCACGCAGATGCCGCTCGGTGAGGCGTACGCAGCCGATGTCCACCGACAGCGCCGCCTCGGCGCGCTCTGAGCCGACCACGAACTCCGTGGAACCGCCGCCGATGTCGACCACCAGATAGGGGGGCAGCGGCCCCTGCGGCACCTCGGTCTCGGGCGACAACCTGACCAGGCCCTTGGTCGCGCCCGTGAACGACAGCTCCGCCTCCTCGTCGCCCGTCACGACCTCCGGCTCCACCCCGAAGATCTCGCGCACGCCGGTCACGAACTCCTGCCGGTTGGCCGCGTCTCGGGTGGCGCTCGTGGCCACCACCCGGGTCGCGGTCGCGCCGTGCCTGTCGATCAGCTCGCGGTAGGCGCGCATCGCCTTGAACGTACGGTCGAGCGCGTCGGGGGCCAGCCTGCCGGTGCGGTCGACCCCCTGCCCCAGGCGGACGATCTCCATCCGCCGCTCGACGTCGTCCAGCACGTCATCGCCGACGTCGGCGATGAGCAAACGTACGGAGTTGGTGCCGCAGTCGATCGCGGCTACACGCATGGTCCGTCACTCCACCATTCGGGGAGGGCGTCGAGCGCCTCCCTGCCGATCGGGTTGACGCCGGGCGCCGCCAGCTCGTGGGCGACGAGCGCGTGCAGGCACTTGACCCGCCGCGGCATGCCGCCCGTGCTCTGCATGTCGCGCGGCAGCGGCTCAAGCCCCTGCTCCCGCGCTGCCTGGTCGCGCCTGGCGACGTAGTCGTCGTGGGCGGCCTCGTAGGCCCGCGCCAGCTCCGGCTCGGTGGCCAGCCTCGCCTGCATCTCACGCATCAGGCCGGAGCCCTCCAGCGTTCCGATGGCCGAGGCCGCCTTTGGGCAGGTCAGGTAGTAGAGGGTCGGGAACGGCGAGCCGTCGGGCAGGCGCGGCGCGGTCTCCACGACGTCAGGGTTGCCGCACGGGCAGCGGTGCGCCACCCCGCGCAGCCCCCTGGGAGGCCGGCCCAGCTGCCGCTGCACGACCTCGGCGTCTTCAGCGTCCACCACGTTCCTTCCCGGTGACCGCCCGGCGTCCGGTGTCCTTGTCCGCGGCCTCGACGGACTCCCAGAGCGTTTGGTACCACGGCGGCACCGTCGCGGGCCGCTTCACTTCCGCCTGCTCCTTGCCCCGGTCGGGGGCCATCACGACATAGCACTTCTCGCCCGGGCCGCAGTAGTGCAGCCGCTCCTTGGCGGTCTTCTTGATCCAGTTGGGATCGTTGCTCTGCCGGTCGCGGGCCAGCAGGGCCTGCCGCTCCGCCTCCACCATGGCCTTCTCCTCGAGCGCCTCCGCGATGCTGCGGCGCAGACTGATGTATTCGCGGACAGGGTAGGCCAGGCTCATCGCGATCGCGCACACCACGACGGCCAGGATGGCGGCCCGTCCGGTCAACTGTGGTCTCTTCGCCATGTGCTGCACTCCCTGCTCGTTGCCTCATCCCCGGAGACGGCCCCGTCGCCGTGAGGAGCCGCCGGCAGAAGCCACCGTAAGGAGCCGCCGGTCACCGCCGCCGGTCACCGCCGCCGGTCACCGCCGCCGGTCACCGCCGCCGGTCACCGCGCCCGCGCTCCCGCCGTCGCATCGGCTAGGGCGTCGGCGCCTCCTCGTTCGAAACTAGCGCCGGAAGCGCGGGAAAGCCGCGCGACCCGCGTAACGGGCGGCGTCGTCCAGAAGCTCCTCGATGCGCAGCAGCTGGTTGTACTTCGCCACCCGGTCGGAACGGGCAGGGGCGCCGGTCTTGATCTGGCCGCAGTTGACCGCCACCGCGAGGTCGGCGATCGTCGTGTCCTCCGTCTCACCGGAACGGTGGCTCATCATGCACCGGTAGCCGCTGCGGTGGGCCAGGTCGACCGCGTCGAGCGTCTCCGACAGCGTGCCGATCTGGTTGACCTTGACCAGCAGGGCGTTGGCCGTTCCCTCCTGGATTCCGCGCTCCAGCCGCTCCGGGTTGGTGACGAACAGGTCGTCACCGACGAGCTGCACCTTGTCGCCGAGCGCCTCGGTGATGGCCTTCCAGCCGGCCCAGTCCTCCTCGTCGAGCGGGTCCTCGATCGAGACGAGCGGATAGCTCGCGACCAGGTCGGCGTAGAACTCGATGAGCTCCTGCGCCGACAGGCCCTTGCCGTCGATCGTGTAGACGCCGTCCTTGTGGAACTCGGAGGCGGCCACGTCGAGCGCCAGCGTGACGTCCTCGCCCGGCACGTAACCGGCCCGCTCGATCGCCACCAGGATCAGGTCGAGCGCGTCGCGGTTGGACGGCAGGCTGGGCGCGAAGCCGCCCTCGTCGCCCAGCCCCGTGGCGTAGCCCTTCTCCTTGAGCACGCGCTTGAGCGCGTGGTAGACCTCGGTGCCGACGCGCACGGCCTCGCGGAACGTCTCCGCGCCGATCGGTGCGATCATGAACTCCTGGATGTCGACGTTGGTGTCGGCGTGGGCCCCGCCGTTCAGAATGTTCATCATGGGGACGGGCAGCACGTGGGCGTTGGGGCCGCCGACGTAGCGGAAGAGCGGCAGGTCTGCGCTGTCGGCGGCGGCCTTGGCCACGGCCAGCGAGACGCCCAGGATGGAGTTGGCGCCGAGCTTGGCCTTGTTGGGCGTGCGGTCCAGGTCGATCATGATCTGGTCGACGATGCGCTGGTCCTCGGCCTCGACCCCGTGGATCTCATCGAAGATCTCGTCGGTCACGGCGAGCACGGCCTTCTCCACGCCCTTGCCGCCGTAACGGTCGCCACCGTCGCGCAGCTCGACCGCCTCGAACTGGCCGGTGGACGCCCCGCTCGGCACTGCGGCACGGCCAGTGCTGCCGTCGTCGAGCACGACCTCGACCTCGACCGTCGGGTTGCCCCGCGAGTCGAGGATCTCGCGGGCGTATACGACCTCGATGGTAGCCACGGGATGCGCTCCTAAATCGAAAGGCAATATGCCGTCAGAGCCTATCGGTACGTCCGCTCAGCGCGACGACTCCCACGTGCGTACCCTGTCTCGATAGGTGCGGGCGGCGGCCCGCAGCTCGGCCTCGGCGTCGAGCCCGGCCTCCGAGGCCCTGCGCACCAGGTCGAACAGCTCCCTGGCCACTCCCTGGCCGACGGCGGCCGACAGCGCCTCCGGCGCCCCCGCGCGTTCGGCCCTGCGCACGAGCTGGGCGGCGAGCGAGAGCGCCGGCTGCCCCATGGGCACGCCGTCGAGCGCCGACTCCCTGCCCTTGGCCGCCCGCTCCGCCGCCTTGATCGTCTCCCAGTTGTCGTTGACCTCGTCGGCGCTCTCCGCCCGCACCGAGCCGAACACGTGGGGGTGGCGGCGTACGAGCTTGCCGACGATGCCCTCGGCGACGTCGTCCATGTCGAAGCCCTCGGCCACCCGCGCGTGGAAGACCACCTGCAGCAGCAGGTCGCCGAGCTCCTCGCGGAGCGCGGGATAGTCGCCCTGCTCGATGGTCTCCAGCACTTCGTACGCCTCCTCGAGGAGGTACGGCACCAGCGACTCGTGCGTCTGCCTGCGATCCCACGGGCACTCGGTGCGCAGCCGGTCCATCACCGCGACCAGGTCGAGCACCCGCGCCCCCGGCAGGTCGTAGGACCCCGGCATCACCTCGATCAGCGGCGGCTCGTCGAGCCCGATGGCGGCGTTGCCCACCGCCCGCATGAAGGCGTCGTCGTCCTCGGCCAGCCACACGACCGTCCCGGCGACCGCCCTTCGCGCCAGCTCACGCGCGTCGGGCTCGACGACCTCCACCTCGACGCCGGCCTCGGCCAGGTAGGGGAGCTGGGGGTGCGCCGCGTCACCGGTCAGCACCGGCCCTGAGCGCAACGCCTGCCAGGCCTGGTGGCTCAGCAGGCCAGGAGCGACCCTGGGCGAGGTGGTGACGACGATCAGCGGCACGGGCTAACCCTGCTGCTGCGGCTGCTGCTGCGGCTCGGAGGCCTTGCCGAACCTGCCGTTGTCGACGAACATCGCCGGGTTCTGCTGCGAGCGCTGCGGGTTGAGCGCGCCGTAGCGGGGGCTGTAGACGACCTTCACCGAGCTCAGCTCCTTGGTGAGCCGGTCGGCGCCGTCCTGGCCGCTGCCGAACCGCTGGCGCAGCTTCTCCAGGCCGGCGAACGCCATGCCGTAGTCCTGCGCTTCCTGGGGTGCGCTGGCGGCGGGACCGAGCAACAGGTTGAGCTCGGCGGACGGATATTGGCCCGGGTCCTTGAGCACGTTGTCGACCTCGGTCTGGCTCACCTGCACGTTGTGCCGCTCCAGGACCTGCTTGATCATCAGCACGTCGGCCATGCGTCGCAGCACACGCTGGCTGGCCGGTGTGCCCTGCTCCTGCTCCACCGCCTCCTCAAGGCTCCTGCCCGAGAGCGCGGCCTCCAGCTCCGGAGGCAGCTTGACGTTGCGCATGGCGGCGACGTAGGCCTTCGTCTCCTCGTTCAGCTCGCTCGCGGAAATGCGCTCGTTCCCCACCACGGCGGCGGCGCCGGCCTGCATGGGCGAGGAGCAGGCGGTCAGCGCGATGCCCGCCGCCGCGGAGGCCACAGCCACTCGTATCGACTTCAACGTACGTCCCTTTCCGACCGTAAACCGCCGCTAGCTTACCCGTGCGGGCTCGAGGAACATCGCCTCGACCAGATCGCCACACCATTTGAGCAGGTCGAGGTCGCGCAGCGGCTGCCCGCCCAGCGGCTTGGTCTTGGGAACCGGGACCAGCAGAGTCTCCGCCGCCTGCTTGTATATCGCTTTCTTGTAAAGCCGGTCGAGCCGGACCTGCTGCGACTCCTGCAACCGCACCGGGCCGAACTTGATGTTCTGGCCCTGCAGCGTGACGTCGGACAGCCCGGCCGTGCGCGCCTTGATGCGGAACCTGGCGACCTCCAGCAGGTTCTCCACCTCCCGCGGCGGCCTGCCGTAACGGTCGGTCAGCTCGGCGCGCACCTCGTCGATGTCGGCGGGCGAGGCGATGGCCGCGATCCGTTTGTACGCCTCCAGGCGCAGCCGCTCGGAGGTGACGTAGTCGTGCGGGATGTGGGCGTTGATCGGCAGCTCGACCTTGACGTCGAGCTGTTCCTCCGGCGCCGCGACGCCCGACAGCTTGGCCTTCTGTTCCTGCACGGCCTCGGCCATCAGGCGTACGTAGAGGTCGAACCCGACTCCCGCGATGAACCCTGACTGCTCGGCGCCGAGCACGTTGCCCGCGCCGCGGATCTCGAGGTCCTTCATCGCGACGTACATGCCGGCGCCCATCTCGGTGTGCTGCGAGATCGTGGCCAGCCGCTCGTGCGCGGTCTCGGTCAGCGGCTTCTCCGGCGGGTAGAGGAAGTAGGCGTAGCCGCGTTCCCTGCCTCGCCCGACCCGCCCTCTGAGCTGGTGGAGCTGCGACAGGCCGTAGTTGTCGGCCCGGTCGACGATCAGCGTGTTGGCGTTGGGCACGTCGAGCCCGGACTCGACGATCGTGGTGGAGACGAGCAGGTCGTATTCGCGCTCCCAGAAGCCGATCATGATCTTCTCGAGCTGGTGCTCGTTCATCTGCCCGTGGGCCACGGCGATGCGCGCCTCGGGCACCAGCTCGCGCAGCCGCGCGGCGACCCGGTTGATCGAGGCGACCCGGTTGTGCACGAAGAAGATCTGGCCGTCGCGCATCAGCTCGCGCCTGATCGCCGCCGCGATCTGCTTCTCGTCGTACGGCCCCACGAACGTGAGGATCGGGTGCCGTTCCTCGGGCGGCGTGAGGATCGTGGACATCTCGCGGATGCCGGTCAGCCCCATCTCCAGCGTGCGCGGGATCGGCGTGGCCGACATGGCCAGCACGTCGACCTGCGTGCGGAGATGTTTCATCGCCTCTTTGTGCTCGACGCCGAACCGCTGCTCCTCGTCGATGATGATCAGCCCGAGTCCCTTGAACCTGACCTCGGGGCTGAGCAGCCGGTGCGTGCCGATCACGACGTCGACGGCCCCGGCCCTGAGGCCTTCGAGGGTGGCCTTGACCTCGCCGTCGGTCTGGAAGCGCGAGACGGCCCTGATCTCGACGGGGAAGCTGGAGAACCGCTCGGCGAACGTCGACATGTGCTGCTGCACCAGCAGCGTCGTGGGCACCAGCACGGCGACCTGCTTGCCGTCCTGCACCGCCTTGAACACCGCCCGCACCGCGATCTCGGTCTTGCCGTAGCCGACGTCGCCGCAGATCAGCCGGTCCATCGGGACGCCGCGCTCCATGTCGCGCTTGACCTCGTCGATGGCCTCCAGCTGGTCGCCGGTCTCGGCGTAGGGGAAGGCGTCCTCCATCTCCCGCTGCCACGGGGTGTCGGCCCCGAAGGCGTGCCCTGGCGAGGCCATGCGGGCGGAGTAAAGTCTGATCAGCTCTCCGGCGATCTCCTTGACCGCCTTCTTCGCCCGCGACTTGGCCTTGGCCCAGTCGGCGCCGCCCATGCGGTTGAGCGTGGGCGCCTCGCCGCCGACATAGCGGGTGACCTCGTCGAGCTGGTCGGTGGGCACGTAGAGGCGGTCGCCCTTGG
Organism: Nonomuraea sp. K271; assembly: GCF_009908215.1. Lineage (NCBI taxonomy): Bacteria > Bacillati > Actinomycetota > Actinomycetes > Streptosporangiales > Streptosporangiaceae > Nonomuraea > Nonomuraea sp. K271. The sequence goes on from NZ_JAAAHR010000022.1 coordinate 52,489, forward strand.
CATATTCGATGACGAGATATTCGCGGGTGGCGCCCTGGACCGTGCGCTGCACCATCTCGACGTAGCGGCCCACGCCGTGCTGCTCGTGCACCACGTGGTCGCCGACCTTGAGCTGCAGCGGGTCGACCATGTTGCGGCGGCGCGAGGGCAGCCGCCGCATGTCCTTGGTCGACGCCTTCTGCCCGACCAGGTCGAGATGGGTGAGCACGGCCAGGCCCGGCGTGATGAAGCCGTGCTCGATCAGGCCGGTCGTGACGTGCACGACCCGGGGCTCGGGCGGCTGGTCGAGGAACTCCCGCAGCCTCGCGGGCACGTCGACGCCCTTGAGCAGCTCCACCATGCGCTCCGCGGGCCCGTGGCCCTCGCTGAGCAGCACGACCGCCTTGCCCTCGGCCAGCCAGCCCTTGATGTCGGCCAGCGCCCTGGCGGTGTCGCCGCGGTAGGCCTCGGAGTCGTGCGCGTCCAGCTCGACGCCCGCGCCGAACGGGGCCATGGTCCACCAGGGCTGGCCCAGCGCGTCCGCGTGCGTACGGATCTCCTCGAGCGAGCGGAACGCCGCCGCCTCCAGGTCGATGGGCGCCTCGCCGCCGGCCGCCGCGTTGATCCACGAGGCCTCCAGGAACTCCTGCGAGGTGTGGACGAGCTCCTCCGCCCGGCTCCTGATGCGCTCGGGGTCGCACACGAACACCGCCGACCTGGCCGGCAGGTGGTCGAGCAGCAGGTCCATATCCCCTGCCAGCACGGGCGCGAACGCCTCCATGCCCTCCACCGGCGTGCCGTCGGCGAGCTGGTCGAGCACCTCGGCCAGCGCCGGGTGCCGCTCGGCCAGCTCGCGGGCCCTGGCCCTGACCTCGTCCGTCAGCAGCAGTTCACGGCACGGCGGCGCGAACAACCCGTCCTCGGCCGCCTCCAGCGAGCGCTGGTCGGCCACCTTGAACCAGCGGATCTCCTCGACCGTGTCACCCCAGAACTCCAGCCGCAGCGGGTGCTCCTCGGTCGGAGGGAAGACGTCGAGCAGCCCGCCGCGCACGGCCACCTCGCCGCGCTTCTCCACCATGTCGACCCGGTGGTAGCCGTTGTCGACGAGGTTGGTGACCACCTCGTCGAGGTCGGCGTCGTCGCCCGCGCGCAGCCTGATCGGCTCCAGGTCGCCGAGCCCTTTCACGATCGGCTGCAGCAGCGCCCTGAGCGGGGTCACGATCACGCTGAGCGGCCCGGCGGCGGTGTCGTCCTTGATCGGGTGGGCCAGCCGCCTGAGCACCGCGAGCCGCTGGCCGACGGTGTCGCTGCGCGGTGAGAGCCGCTCGTGCGGCAGCGTCTCCCACGCGGGGAACACCGCCACCGAGCCCTGCTCCGCGGGGTCGATCAGGCTGGTCAGCGCCGCGGCCAGGTCCTCGGCCTCGCGCCCCGTCGCGGTGACGGCGAGCACGGTGCGCTGGTCGTGACCCGCGAGGGCGGCCACGCCGAACGGCCGCAGCGCGGACGGCGCGACCAGCGCGACATCGCCGCCCTCGTCGAGGGCGGCGGCCAGTTTCGGGTCAGCGCGAACAAGGTCAAGCAGTCCGGAAAGACTCATCAGATACGCCCACAGCCCCATTTGCGGCAACACGACTACCCCCGGCCGGGACAGGTCGCGGGGGTTCCTTACCCAGGGTACTCGCCGCTCCGGCTCACCCGAGCTTGTAGCCGGGCACCGAGGGCCAGCGCACGGTGAGCACGGTGGAGGCCGCCTCCGCGCGCCACGAATGGTCGACGCCCTTGCCCCAGACCACGTAGTCGCCCTGCTCGGCCAGCAGCACGTCGCGGCCGCGGAACTCGACCACGAAACGCCCGCTGATCAGGACGAGCAGGGCGGTACGCGTCTCGCCGACGGCCCACGCCGCCCGGCGGTCGCCCGGCGGGTGCACACCCCACTTGATCTCGACGTCCTCGCTGTGGCGCGGATCTCCGGGGGGCTTGAAATGGCCGAGGAGCCAGCCGGCGTCACCCGCGCCGTCGACGCCCGCGTTGCCCACGTAGATCCGCGACTCGGGCACCCCATCGCTCACAGGCCAGGACGCTAGCAGGGAAATGCATTACTCATCACGATTGATTGATTACTGTGGGTGACATGTCTGAGGTGCGATCTGTCGCCCAGCGGGGCGACCTCTTCGGTCAGCGGGTCCGCGAGCACTGCGCGATGCAGCCGCACAGGCGGCTCGACGTGCTGGTCGCCGGCTGCGCGCAGGACGGGCCGCTCGTCCTCGAGCACGTCGAGACCAGAGCCACGGGAGCCGACGAGGATCACCCCGTCATCCGGCGGATTCTCGAGGAGCGGGCAGACCTCGCGTCGTGGTCGCTCGGCGACCTGCGCTGCGTGCCCATGCCGCCCAGGTCCTACGACGTGGTGCAGGTGTCGTTCCTGCTGGAGCGGGTCAGGCACGCCGAGCTGATCTTCGACCGCCTGCTGCAGTCGCTGCGCCCGGGCGGCCTGGTGCTGCTGCGCATGCGCGACCGCGGGTCCGCCTACGGCCTGCTCGACCGGGTGACGCCGTCGTGGCTGCGCGGCCTGCTGTGGCGCTCGCTCGTGCCGCCGGGCTGGCCGGGCCCGCTGCCTGCCGTCTACGAGCGGCTCTCGTCGAGCGACGGCCTGCACGCGTTCTGTCTCAGCCGCGGCCTCATGATCACCGACGAGCTGCGCAACACCAGCGGTCCCGCACGCTCGCGCCGCATCGGCGCCGCCGCCATCGCGGCGATCTCCAAGCTGACCAACGACCGCTATCCCGCCTCCCACGACGAGATCACCATGGTGATCAGGAAGCCCCAGCACCACTTCGCCCGGCTTATCTAGTGCCACACTGTTTCCACCCGCTAGGATTCTTTCCTACCAATTCAATCGGATTAGTTGGGGATGAGGGATACGTGGAGTGGACCCCCGACCCGCGCGAGCTGGCCGATCTCGAGCTGCTGGTCTGCGGCGCGTTCGAGCCGCTGACCGGGTTCCTCGGGCACGACGACCTGCGCACCGTGCGCGAGCGCGGCACGCTCGCCGACGGCACTCCGTGGCCGGCTCCCGTCACCCTCCATCTGCCCGCCGACGTCGCTCCGGGCGACGAGGTCACGCTGCTCGACCCCGAAGGGTCGCCGCTGGCCGCGCTCACGGTGACCGCCCACGAGCCCGACGGGCTGACCTCCGGTCCCGTCCGCGGCCTCGGCACGCCCGAGCACGGGCCGTTCGCGCGCCTGCGGCGTACGCCGTCCGACGTGCGGGCCGAGCTCGGCGGCCGGCCCGCGCTCGCCGTCACGATGCGTGGGCCACTCGACGACCTCTCCGAGATCGTCGCCACCGCGAAAGAGCTCGACGCGGTGATCCTGCTGCTCCCCCTCGCCTACGGCGAGGCCGGCCCCGCCGTCGTACGCGCCGCGCTGCGCGCACGTGACCAACTGCCCGGGGACACGCTCGTCGTCTCCGTCCCCCTGGCGCCGCGCGACGAGCCGGAGATCGATGTGGAGCTGCGCGAGCACGTCGCCACCTCCTACGGCGCGACCGAGCACCTGCCGGGGCCCGACCCCGTGCACATCCCGGGCCCGCCGCACCGGCGCGGCCTCGTGGTCTTCTTCACCGGGCTGTCCGGCTCCGGCAAGTCCACCATCGCCCGCGGCGTGCGCGACGCGCTGCTGGAGCTCGGCACCCGCACGGTGACCTACCTCGACGGCGACGTGGTGCGCCATCTGCTGTCCAAGGGCCTGACCTTCTCCAAGGCCGACCGCGACCTGAACATCCGCCGCATCGGCTTCGTCGCCGCCGAGGCCGCCAGGCACGGCGGCCTGGCGATCTGCGCGCCCATCGCCCCCTACGCGACCACCCGCGCGGAGGTGCGCGAGACGATCGAGTCCGTCGGCGCGGACTTCCTGCTCGTGCACGTCGCCACGCCGCTGGAGGAGTGCGAGCGGCGCGACCGCAAGGGCCTGTACGCCAAGGCCCGCGCCGGCCTCATACCCGAGTTCACCGGCGTCTCCGACCCCTACGAGGAGCCGGACGACGCCGATCTGACCATCGACACCACGCACATCACGATCGAGGCGGCCGTCTCCCGGGTCCTGGAGACGCTGAGATCAGGAGGGTGGGTCCGGTGACGGAGCCGTGGAGGGCAGTGGTGAGTGACCGATGAGCGCGGATCCGGCGCTGATCGGCGGGTCGTTCCTGGTGGCGATCGTGGTGGGCTTGACCGGCATGGGCGGCGGAGCCCTCATGACGCCCATGATGATGTTGTTCTTCAACGTCCCGCCGCTGGCCGCCGTCTCGAGCGACCTGGTCGCCTCGGCCGTGATGAAGCCGGTCGGCGGCGTGGTGCACCTGCGCACCGGCACGGTCAACCTGCGCCTGGTGGCCTGGTTGTGCGCGGGTTCGGTGCCGGCCGCGTTCTGCGGGGTGTTCCTGGCCAGGGCGTTCGCGGTCACCGACGCGGTCAAGTACGCCCTCGGTGTGGCCCTGCTGCTGGCCGTGGCCGGCATGGCGGTCAAGACCTGGCTCGGCGGGAGGGGCGGCACGTCGAGCGCGCACGAGATCGTCGTGCGCCCAATTCCGACCCTACTGGTCGGTACGGTAGGCGGGCTGGTCGTCGGCGTCTCGTCCGTCGGGTCGGGATCGCTGATCATCGTGGCCCTGCTCGCCCTCTATCCGGCGCTCAAGGCCAACCAGCTCGTCGGCACGGATCTCGTGCAGGCCGTGCCGCTGGTCGTCTCCGCGGCGCTCGGGCACCTGCTGTTCGGCGACTTCCAGGCGGACCTCACACTGTCGCTGCTCATCGGCTCGATCCCGGGCGTCTATCTCGGCGCCAGGATCTCCTCGCGCGCACCGGGCGGCCTCATCAGGGCGATGCTGGCGATCGTCCTGCTCGCCTCCGCGCTCAAGCTGCTCGACGTGGACAACACGGTCACGGTCTGCGCCCTGGCCGCCGCCACCGTGGTCACCGTCGTGGGGTGGCGTCTGCGCGACAGGGCCGAGGCTCCCCGGCCTCGGGAGACGGCCGGCGCCCGCTAGGGCCGCGGCACGGGGGTCGCGCGGAAGTAGGGGTCGCGGGCGAGCGCGGTGAACGCGCGGCCGGCCGCCTCGTCGGAGTCGAAGCTGGTGTCGCCGCGCGGCGCCTGCGGCGAATCGAAGTAGATCAGCGCCTTGATCTGGGGATAGCGCTTGATCTGGCGGCGTACGGACTCGAAGAAGGCTCGCTTGAACGAGCGGTCGAGCGGCCGCGAGAAGGCTCCCCACTCGGCGACCATGACCGGCTTGCCGGGGAAGCGGGCCTGCATCCACCGGTAGAAGCCGGGCCAGTCGGGATATTCCTTGCGGGTCTTGTTCACGAGGCTTTCGAAGTCGTCGACCCGGTGGTCGGCGTAGGGGTCCATGGCCACCCAGTCCACCACGTCGTCGCCCGGGTAGAGGTCCTCGAACCAGGGTTTGGCCGCCCAGTTGGGCGCCCCCATGTACGTCATCACCATGACGGCGTTCTTCACGCCCTGCTCGCGCAGCCTGAGCACGATGTGCCGGAACATCGCCGCGTAGTCGGTGGCCTGCATGCCCGAGCCCGACGAGGAGTCCACGTCGTTCTCCGGCTCGTGGTGCAGGGTGAGGAAGAAGCGTTCGGGGAAGGTGCGCCGGAGGTAGCCGGCCAGGCGGTCGATCCTCGCGTCGAGCGCCCCGTCGGCGATCTCGGCCCACTTGTGGTCGAACGACGGCTTCCAGTTGATGAGGAGCAGCCTCGGCCTGGCCGGGTCGCGGGCCAGCCTGACCTCGGCGTCGGTCGGGAACAACTCGCTGCCCCGGTGATAGACGTGCAGCACGTCGGCGCCGGCGTCCATGCGCGACTCGGCGCCGCGCAACGCCTCCTCCACCGGGGCGCCGGTGAAGATCTCCGGCGCGATGCCCCACCAAGCGCCGCACGACGGGATGAGCTTGCTGGTGGCCGTGCACGCGGGCGGGCCCGCGACGTCACGTGCCGGCTCCTCGACCGCGACCGGCGCCCCCGCGGTGGTGTCGGCCACGGTGGAGCAGGCGGCCAGCGTCGCGGCCACGGCCAGGATCAGGCCGACGAATGCCACGTGTGTCGTGTTCTGAGAAATTCCCCGTTGCCGCAAAGCCTTCCAACCCCCCTTGTCGAACGACCCTGCCTGTCAAACCTGAACCTTGCCATGTCATTCCGCGAACTTCAGCCAGTGTGGAAGTCTCCCCACGTCACCAGGGCCGCCATTCCGCCCGAATTTTCTGCATATTTCGATTTATGGAGGGGCTTCTTTGTGGCCGTACCGGAGAAAATCTTGTGTATTCAGCCGAGGTGAAGGCGGGCGGCCCTATAGTGGGCGCACATCCAGGCCGGTGACGCAGAGTCGCTGATCCATGACGACGTGCACATGACCCAGGAGAGCCCTCATGAGCCTGCCGCCGGACCCTCAGGTCCCCCGCTCCGGCGCCCGCCTGGACGAGCATCTCGGGCCTCTGCGCCGGCGGTGGGCGATCCTCACCGGATGCGTCCTGACCGGCGGGGCCACCGGGCTCGGGCTGCTGTGGTTCACACCGGCCGCCTACACCGCGACCACGCAGGTGCTCGTCATGCCCGTCGGCACGCAGGAGCCGGGCAACCAGGTGACCAACCGCCAGCGCGAGGCGCTCAACCTCGACACCGAGGCCCAGGTCGCCCAGTCGGCCGTGGTCGCCGAGCGGGCCGCCATGGCGCTGCGGGCCGCCGGCCCCGCTGAGCCCGCGGAGCCCGCTGAGCCCGCGGACCCCGATGAGCTTGAGGTCTCGGTGCCGCCCAACTCCTCCGTGTTGCAGATCGCGGTGACCGCCGCCGAGCCGGCCGCCGCGGCCGCCCGGTCGCACGCCTACGCCGAGGCCTACCTCGCCCACCGCCGCCACAACGCGCTGACCGCGATGGCCGAGCAGCAGCGGACGGTCCTCGGCAAGTACAGGCACGTCAGCTCCGCGATCGAGGCGACGATCAAACGGCTGCACACGCTGCCCAGGGGCAGCGCCGAGCACGCCATCGCCGCCCAGCGCCAGACCGTGCTCAACCGGCAGGCCGCCAACCTCGCGCTGAAGTACGACGAACTGCGCACCGTCGCGGTGACCCCCGGCGCGATCATCAGCAAGGCCGAGCCGCCGACCGAGCCGAGCCGTCCCGTCCTGCCGCTCCACCTCGGCACCGGGATCATGGCCGGGCTGCTCGCCGGCGTCGCCGCCGCCCAGGCCCGCGACCGGCTCGACACTCGGCTGCGCACGGCCGCCGACATCGAGCGGCTCACCGGCCTGCCCGTCCTCGCCGACCTGTCGGATCCGCACGAGCACGACCTGCCCCACGATCTCGCCAGCGCCGTGGTCGCCGCATGCCCCGGCACCCGGTTGCTGGTCAAGGCGCTGCCCGCGCACCTCTACCTCTCGTCACCCGCCGACCCGCTCACGGTCGGCGCCCCGCTGACGGTGCTCGACGGCTCCGACGTGCGCGACCTGTCCAGGGCCGACGCGGCCCTGCTGCTCGTCGGGCTCGGCCTGGTCACCTCCACCGAGGTCACGGCAGCGCTACGCCGCCTGGCCCGGCACGACGTGCCCGTCATCGGCGCGGTGGCGGCCACCGACGCGGTGCCGGCGTTCGTCCCCTTCATCGAGGCACGCCCGCACGCCTCGCTCGGCAAGCTCGTCGCGACCGGCGAGCTGGAGGTGAGCGTGCCCGCGGAGGGCACGCACATGGAGGCGCTGCACCGGCCCAGGCGGCGGGGCAACCCGGCGTGAAAGGCCCCGCGTGGCCCATCGCCGCACTGCTGGTCGGCTATCCGATCTGGTGGGCGCTCGGGTTCGGTGGCCTGTCGGTGATCGTCGTGGCGGCGCCCATGGCGGTGATCCTCTGGCGGCGCAGGCCGATCAGGGTGCCGCGCGGGTTCGGGTTGTGGCTGCTGCTGCTGGCCGGCTATCTGGTGGGCGGGCTGATGCTGGCGGAGATGCCGCCCGGCACCTACGGCGAGCTCGGGCCGGGCCGGATCATCGGCTACGGCATGCGGCTCACGCTCTACGTGGCGATCCTCGTCGTGGTGCTCTACCTCGGCAACCTGACCGAGCGCGAGCTACCGCAGCTGCGCCTGGTGCGGATGATGGGCGCGCTCTTCGTCACCACGGTCGCGGGCGGGCTGCTCGGCGTGCTGTTCCCGTCGTTCTCCTTCACCTCACCGGTCGAGCTGCTGCTGCCCGGCTGGATCGGCGAGAACCCGTTCGTCCAGAACCTCATCCATCCCACCGCCGGCCAGACGCAGAAGGTGCTCGGCTACGCCATGCCGAGGCCGGAGGCGCCGTACGAGTGGGCCAATGCGTGGGGCAGCAACGTGTCGGTGCTGCTGGTCTGGTTCGTGGTCGGCTGGTGGGTCTACGGCGGCCGGCTGCGCAGGGTGCTCGCCGTCGTGCTGATCGCCCTGGCCGCCGTCCCCATCGTGTACTCGCTCAACCGCGGCCTGTGGATCGGGCTCGGCCTGGCCGTGCTCTACCTGATCGTCCGGGTGGGAGGGCGTACGCGGGTCGCGCTCTGCGGGGGCGTGGCCGTGGCGGCGCTGGCGTTCGCGCTCAGCCCGCTCGCCCCTCTGTTCGCGCAGCGCCTGGACAAGCCGCACTCCAACGACATCAGGGCCTTCACCGTGAGCGCGACGCTCGCCGCCGCCACGCACTCGCCGGTCATCGGCTACGGCAACACGCGCAACGCGACGGGCAACCACCGCACGATCACCACGGGCAAGACCCAGTGGTGCACGGGCTGCGGGCATCCGCCGCTGGGCAGCGACGGGCAGCTCTGGCTGCTCATCATGACGCAGGGCTTCACCGGGGCGGCGCTCTACGTGGCGTTCTTCGCGGGCGCCATCCGGCGTCACTGGCGTGACCGCAGCCCCGTCGGGCTGGCCGGGGTGCTCGTGATGGGGCTCGTGCTGCTCTACATGTTCGTCTACGACGGCCTGGTCACGCCGCTCAGCCTGTACCTCATCTCGTTCGCCATCCTGTGGAGGAATGCATGACCGACGCCGCGGTCCGCCTCGGATATCTCGCGGAGACCGTGCGGCTGCTGTATCCGGGGCCGGGCTCGCCCCGCCCGTACACCGTGCTGCCGCACACGGCCCTGCCGCGCCGGCTCGCGCCGCGCCGCTGGTGGCATGTGGGGGCGCCGGTCGTGGTGCCGGTCGAGGGCTCGATCGCCGCGTACCTCAGCGAGGTCTTCGCTCGGCCGGTCGAGACGGTCCTGCACGTACGCCCGGCGCGGCGGGCGAACCGCAAGCCCGTGCTGGAGGCGCGTTCGGAAGGGCGGCGGCTCGCGTTCGTGAAGATCGGCGACAGCCCGCGCGCCCGCGAGCTGGTCGCCGCCGAGGCGGCCGCTCTGCGCAGGCTGGCCGGGTTGCCGCTGGACACGGTGGTCGCGCCCAGGGTGCTGCACCACGGGTGCTGGAAAGGGCTCGCGGTGCTGGCGCTCGCGCCGCTGCCGGTCCGGCGTGGCCGGGTGCGCGAGCCGCTGCGGCTGGCCGCGATCAAGGAGATCGCGGCGACCGGCGGGCCGTCGCCGGCCTGGCACGGCGACCTCGCGCCCTGGAACATGTGTCCCTCCCCCGACGGCCGCCTGCTTGTGTGGGACTGGGAACGGTACGAGATCGGCGTGCCCTACGGGCTCGACGCCCTGCACCACTTCTTCCAGCGGGCCCTGCGCAGGATGAGCCCTCAGGTAGCGGCGCGCGCCTGCCTGGCCCAGTCCGTACGCGTGCTCGCGCCCCTGGGGGTGTCGGCGTCGGAGGCCAGGCGGACCGCCCTGCGGTACCTGATCGCGCTGGCCGGCAGGCACGCCGACGACGGCCACGCTCCGCTCGGTCCTCCCGAGATTTGGCTCTGCCCGGTGGTCGACCACGAGGAGCTGCTGACATGAAGGCGCTGAAGGCGCCGGTGTTGTCGTTGTCCAGGACCACGGGCAGGTTCACGTCGGGCGCTCGCATGGTGCCGTCGTTCCTGATCGTGGGGGCGCAGCGGTGCGGCACCACCTCGCTCTACCGCGCCCTGGAACGCCATCCGCTGCTGCTCAAGCCGGTGCTGCACAAGGGCGTGCACTATTTCGACGTCGGCTACGAGCGGGGGATGTCCTGGTATCAGGGCCACTTCCCGCTGCGGGCCGGCGCGGCGCTGCTCGGCCGCCGGTACGCCGCGCGGGCGCTGGCGTTCGAGTCGTCCCCCTACTACCTGTTCCATCCGCTGGCCGGGGAGCGCATCGCGGCCGACCTGCCGGGCGTGAAGCTGATCGTGCTGGTGCGCGACCCGGTCGAGCGGGCCTGTTCCGCGCACGCCCACGAGCTGGCCAGGGGTTTCGAGACGGAGTCGCACTTCGAGCGCGCGGTGGAGCTGGAGGAGCAGCGCCTGGCGGGGGCGGAGGAGCTGCTGCGCGACGATCCTTTCGCGGTCCACCACGCGCATCGCCACCAGGCCTACCTCTCCCGCGGCCGCTATGCCGACCAGCTCGACCGGCTGGAGCCGCTGTTCGGGCGCGAGCGCATCCTGGTGCTCGACAGCCACCTGTTCTTCGCCCGGCCGAAGGCGGTCTACGACCGGGTGCTGGACTTTCTTGAGGTGCCCCGGCTGGGCTATCCGGAGTTCGAGCGGCACAACGGCCGGGCGTTGCCGCGCCGGGTGTCGCCCGATCTGGCGGGGTCGCTGCGGGAGCACTTCGCTCCGTACGACGCCCGGCTGGCGCGGTGGCTGGGCGGTGAGCCGTCGTGGCGTCAGTGATCGCCTCGGTGGGGCGGCGCGGGGTCGCCGGGGTGACGGGGGCGGTGTTCAGCGCTCTCGCGCAGTTCGCCCTGGTCGTGGTGGTGACGCGGGCGTTCACGGCGGCGGAGGCGGGGGCGTTCTTCACGGTGACCGCGCTGGTGCTGATGGCGGCCGGGATCGCGAAGCTGGACGCGGGGAACGGGCTGATCTACTTCATCGCGCGGGCGAAAATCTACGACTATCACGGCATTTCGGGATATATCCGGGCGGCCTTCTGGCCCGGCGTCGTGGCCGCCTGCGCCGCCGCCGCGCTGCTCCACCCGCACCTCGGCCTGACCGCCGTGGCGATCCCGCTCATGGTGGCCGGCGACGTCCTGCTCTGCGCCACCAGAGGGTTCGGGGCCATGCGGCCCACCGTGCTGCTCGACGGCGTGTTCGTGCCGGGGTGCCAGCTCGTCCTCGTGACCGCCGTGGCGCTGGCCGGGGCCGTGTGGTGGCTGCCGGTCGCGTGGGCGGCGCCGTACGCGCTGCTGCCGGTCCTGGCCGCCGCCGGGCTGCGCGGACGGGCGCCGCGCACGCCGTACCTGCAGGGCACGGGCCGGGACCTGTGGCGGCACACCGCGCCGCGCTCGGTCGCCGGGGCGATCCAGGCGGTGTTCCAGCGGGTGGACATCGTGATCGTCGCCGCGCTCGCCGGGCCCGCGCAGGCCGCCGTCTACACGGCCGCCACCCGGTTCAAGGTGGTCGGGCAGCTCGCCAACCAGGGGCTGGCGCAGGCCGTACAGGATCGGCTGGTGAGGGCGCTCGCCGAGGGCGAGTGGGCGCGCGCGGGCGAGCTCTACCAGGCCGCCACGATCTGGCTGGTGGTGATGACCTGGCCGGTCTGGCTGGGGTACGCGGCGCTGGCGCCCTGGCTGCTGCACCTGTTCGGCCCCTCCTACGCCCAGGCGGGGCCGGTGGCGCTCGTGCTGGCGGGCACGATGATGGTGGCCACGGCCTGCGGGATGGTCGACGTGGTGCTGACCGCCGCCGGGCACACCGGTGCGAGCCTGCGCAACCTGCTGGCCGCGATCGCCTGCACGGTGGCCCTCGACCTGGCCCTGATCCCCGCCCACGGGGCGCTCGGCGCGGTCATCGGCTGGTCGGGCGGCGTACTCGTGAAGAATCTGCTCCCCCTGTGGCAGCTCCACCGCCGCTACGGCCTGCACCCGTTCGGCCGCCACACCCTGGCGGCGCTGCGCCCGCGCTCGTGGGCGGCCGCGTGACCCGCGCTCCCGTGCTGGTGACCGGGCTGCCGAGAAGCGGCACGAGCTGGACCGGCAAGATGCTCGCCGCCGGCGGCGAGCTCGTCTACGTCAACGAACCGCTCAACCCGCAGCACCCGCCAGGACGCTGCCCGGGAGTGCTCAGGGCCGAGGTGACCCACCGGTTCCAGTACATCTGCGACGACAACGCCGCCACCTGGCTGCCCGCCTTCCGCGACACGGTCGCCCTGCGCTACCACTGGCTGGCCGAGCTGCGCGCCAACCACTCCCCCTACGACCTGGCCCGCCTCGTCCGCTACGGCGCCGCGTTCACGCTCGGCCGGCTGGCGGGACGGCGGGCGCTGCTGGACGACCCGTTCGCCGTGCTCAGCGCCGGCTGGTTCGCCCGCCGCCTGGGCTGCCGGGTGATCGCGCTGGTGCGCGACCCGGTGTCGTTCGTGGCGAGCTGGCAGCGGCTGGGATGGACCGTGCACGTCCACGAGCTGCTGGAGCAGCCGCTGCTGGTGCGCGACCACCCCGACCTGCTGGAACTGCGCGCCCTGGCCGGCTCTCATGACCGCATCGCCAAGGCCGCCGCGCTGTGGCGGGCGACCCGCTCGATCCTGGCCCGCACCCCGGGCATCCTCACCACGTCGTACGAGTCCCTGGCCGCCGACCCGCTCCCCCGCTTCCGCGAGCTGTACGACCACGCCGGCCTGACCTGGACGCCCGCCGCCGAACGCCGCATCCGCAGGGCGTGCACGGGCCGCTCACGGGCGGGTGACGGGTTCGCCTGGTCGGGTCTGTCGCGCACGGCGTACCGGCCGATGGACTCCCGTCAGGCCCTGCGCGACGCCGCCCGCGGCCTCACCCCCGAGGACGTCGCCCGCGTACGAACCCTCACCGCCACCTGATGGGAGCGCCGCCCGGTCAGAGACTGCGATGCGACCGGACCCGTGCGGCCAGCGAGCCGCCCAGCAGCCCGGCCGCGTACGGCAGGTCGTCGACCAGGTAGCGACGCGCCAGCCGGCCCGGCTCGACGGCCATTCGGAACGCCCATTCCAGCCCGGCCCGCCGCATCCACCCCGGAGCCCTGGCGACCGCCCCCGCGGCGAACCCGATCGCCGCGCCGCACCCCAGGAACCACGTCCCCGGCAGCTCGTGCCGTAGGTCGGCGATGAGCCGGTCCTGCTTCGGGAACCCCAGCCCGACGAACACGAGCCGCGGCCGCGCGCCGGCCACCTTCCGCAGGACACGTGCCCTGCCCTCCGCGGTCGCGTCGAAGCCGTACGGCGGGCTGTGGGCGCCGCACACGTTCAGCCCCGGGCAGCGGCCGGCGAGCTCGGCCGCTGCCGCGTGCGCGACGCCCGGAGGGCCGCCGAGCAGGTAGACGGGCCAGCCGTGGCGGGCGGCGCGCCGGCTGAGCGACCAGATGAGGTCGGCCCCCGTGACGCGCTGGGGCAGCGGGGTGCCCCGCAGCCTGGCCGCCCACACCAGCGGCATGCCGTCGGCCACGACGAGCTCCGCCGAGCACACCAGGTCGTTGAGCGTGGGGTCGGCGGCTGCGGCCCTGCAGATGTCGACGTTCGGGGTGACGATCCGGCCGCCCCTTCCCGCCTCCAGCTCGCGTGCCACCCACGCGACCACGTCGTCCTCGGTGAGCGCGTCCACCTCGACCCCGCCGACCCGCACCCGCGCCGTCCGCCGCCCGCGCGAGTCGAGCTCACCCGGCTCGCCCGCCCGCGTCGCGACAACGGCGTGACCGGAGCGCGGAGGGCCGGTGCGGTCGGAAGACCCGTCCGGACACGAGGCGGACGGTTGATCGCAGAGCCGGTGGCTCGGGGACGACGACCGGTCGGGAAGCCCTGAGGAGATCAGAGGCGAAGTGTCCAGAAGGCCGATGGGCGGGGTTGGTGGCCGGGGTGGTGTCAAATGCCGTGCCCCCTCTGATGAAGTGCGGCAAGGACGGTGGGCGCGGACACGAGACCGGCGGCCACCGCGAGCGCGATCGGCGCCCGCGGCTCGCCCGGCCGGGCCGCGAACGTGCGCAACGCCCAGCGGACGGCCTCGCGGCGGTGGCCGAGCGCGGCGTGGCTGAAGGCGAGCTGGCCGTAGACCCGCGCCGCGCCGCGAGGGTTCGCGGCCAGCCGGGGGTGGCGGGCGAGCATCCAGTCGAGCCCGGCGATGCGATCGGCCCAGCGCGTGGCGTAGTGGGATCCGCCCCACCGCACCCGGACCAGCGGACGGTCGACGTGCACGATCGGCCGGCGCGTGGCGGCGCGCAGGGCGAGGTCCCAGTCCTCGTTCTGCCCGGCGGGAGCGCTCTCGTCCACCCACAAGGAGCCGCGTTCGAACACGTATGTCGAGGAGTGCACCATCACCATCCGCGAACGGATCAGATCGTCGGCCGTCACGATCGAGGTGCCGGCGAGCCGGGCCACCCGGCGGCGGCCGTATTCGACCTCGATGCCGCAGCTGGCGAACTCACCGCCGTCGCGCAGCGCCCGCACCTGGGCGGCGAGCTTGCCGGGCAGCCACACGTCGTCGTCGTCGCAGAACGCGACCAGGTCGGTCTCGCACGCCGCGATCCCGGTGTTCCGCGCCCCTGGAAGCCCGGGGGCGAGGGCGTTGGGCAGGACCCGTACCGAAGCTGATCCGCCCACCTGCGCGGCGACGGCGCGTACCGCGGCGGCCGGCTCGGCGTCGGGGAGGTCGGCCACGACGACCACGGACAGCCCGCCGGTGTGGTCCTGGGCGAGCACCGCCTCGACGGCCTCACGCAACTGCGCCGGCCGGTTCCCGCGGGTCGGGATCACCACGCCGACGGATCGGGTCATGCCGCGCTCCGGTAGCCGTAACGCGCCCTGAGCGGCCAGGTGAGGAGGTCGACGGCACGCCGGTCGCGCACCGCCAGCCCCGACACCCACGCGTCGTCCCGCCGCAGCTCCACCCGCCCCACGTGGAAGCGCATCGGGTTGCCCGAGGCCGTGTGGGAGGGGCCGAGCCAGGCGGTCGAGCCGTCGATGAACGGCAGCTCCGCCGTGGCCAGGCCGAGCCTGCGGGCCAGGCCGGTGAGCGTGTCGACGGGCGCGGCGACGAGGTCTTCGTACCGGACGCGGACGACCCGGGCTCCGCGCCCGGCGAGCAGTTCGAGCGCGGCGTTCTGGGCCGTCCAGTGCACGGCGGTCCTGGCTGGGCTCCAGCGGGTCATGGGACGTCCGTCCTCAGGGCGTTCGACGGTCCTGCCCCAGGAGTGGGCGACGGCACGCGGGTCGCGCACCACGTGCACGATCGACACGTCCACGCCCGCCGCGACCAGGCAGCACGCCAGCGACGCGTGTTTGCTGGAGTCGATGACGACCGGCGCGCCCGCGGCGGTGTAGAGCGTCTGGTATGCCTGCGCGTATTCGGCGAGGTCGGGATGGGCGATGCGCGGGATTCTGCGGGTGCGGTCGACCCGGCGCCTCAGCGTCAGGACCCTTCCGGCCACCGACGTGGTCCAGCCGCCGAACGCCCGCTCCCCGACCGCACTCCAGAAGGCGCAGGCGGGGAACGCCGCACCGCACCCGCAGAGCTCCTGCGCGAGAACGCCCCTCTCCCAGAGGTGCACCACCTCTCCCAGCGCCACCACGCCGGGCAGCTCGCCCAGCAGCCTTTCCAGCAGCGTGGTGCCGCTGCGGCCGAGGCCTCCCAGGTAGATGACCCGGGCGGGTGGGTGGTCGGTCACGGAGAAGGGCCTTCGCGTCGCCAACACGGAACGCGAAGACCCTAGCGCGGAGCGTAATCAGACGGTCACGGAAACACCAAAAGATCTACCTCAGTGGGCGTCCATGACCATGCCGGCGCCGACCGTGCCGTTGGTGGACTCGTCGACGAGAATGAACCCGCCGGTCATCCGGTTGCGGGAGTAGTCGTCCACGAACAGCGGCTGGGTGACCCGCAGCGACACCCGCCCGATCTCGTTGAGGCTGAGCGACGTGGCCTCTTCGTCCCTGTGCAGGGTGTTGACGTCGAGCCGGTAGTGCAGGTCGCGCACGAGGGCGCGCGCCGTGCGGGTGGTGTGCTTGATCGTCAACTTGGTGCGCGGCGTCAGCTTGATGCCGTCGGCCATCCAGCAGATCATCGCCTCGAGCTCCTGGGCGACGTGCGGCTGGTTGTTGGGCCTGGCGATCATGTCGCCGCGCGAGATGTCGAGGTCGTCCTCGAAGCGCAGCGTCACCGACATCGGCGAGAACGCCTCCTCCACCGGACCGTCGAAAGTGTCGATCGACGCGATCCGCGTGGGTAGGCCGGAGGGCAGGTGCACCACCTCGTCACCCGGCTTGAGCACGCCGCCCGCCACCTGGCCGGCGTAGCCGCGGTAGTCGTGGAAGGCGTGGTCGGTGGCCCGCTGCGGGCGGATCACGTACTGGACGGGGAAGCGCACGTCGGTCAGGTTGCGGTCGGAGGCGATGTGCACGTTCTCCAGGTGGTGCAGCAGCGACGTGCCGAGATACCAGGGCATGTTCTCCGAGCGGGAGACCACGTTGTCGCCGTTGAGTGCGGAGATCGGGATGAAGGTGAGGTCGCCGACGTTCAGCTTGGACGCGAACGACGTGAACTCCTCCCTGATCTCCTCGAACCGCTCCTGCGAGTAGTCGACCAGGTCCATCTTGTTGACGGCCAGCACCAGGTGCGGCACCCGCAGCAGCGAGGCCAGGAACGCGTGGCGCCGCGACTGCTCCAGCACGCCCTTGCGGGCGTCGATGAGGATGATCGCCAGGTCGGCCGTGGAGGCGCCGGTGACCATGTTGCGGGTGTATTGGATGTGCCCGGGTGTGTCGGCGATGATGAACTTACGGCGCGGCGTCGCGAAATAGCGGTAGGCCACGTCGATCGTGATGCCCTGCTCCCGCTCGGCCCGCAGGCCGTCGGTCAGCAGCGACAGGTCGGTGTATTCGGTGCCGCGGTCGCGCGAGGTGCGCTCGACGGCCTCGAGCTGGTCCTCGAAGATCGCCTTGGAGTCGAAGAGCAACCGCCCGATGAGAGTGGACTTGCCGTCGTCGACGCTCCCCGCCGTGGCGAAGCGAAGGATGTCCATCAGAAGTAGCCCTCTCTCTTCCTGTCCTCCATGGCCGCTTCGGACGACCGGTCGTCGGCCCTGGTGGCGCCGCGCTCGGTGATCCTGGTGGCCGCGATCTCCTCGATGATCTCCTCGACCGTGGTGGCCGGGGACTGCACGGCGCCCGTGCAGGTCATGTCGCCCACGGTGCGGTAGCGCACCACCGCCTCGAACAGCGGCTCGTCGTCGCCCCGCTGGACGACGTCGGCGTCGGGCAGCAGCATGCCGTCGCGCTCGAACACCTTGCGGGTGTGGGCGAAGTAGATGGAGGGGATCTCGATGCCCTCGCGCCTGATGTAGTCCCAGACGTCGAGCTCGGTCCAGTTGGACAGCGGGAAGACGCGGATGTGCTCGCCCTTGCGGATGCGGGCGTTGTAGAGATTCCACAGCTCGGGGCGCTGGTTCTTCGGGTCCCACTGGCCGAAGTCGTCGCGGAAGGAGAACACGCGCTCCTTGGCCCTGGCCTTCTCCTCGTCGCGCCTGGCGCCGCCGAACACGGCGTCGAACTCGTGCTCCTCGATCGCGTCGAGCAGCGTGGTGGTCTGCAGCCGGTTGCGTGAGGCGTGCCGGCCCGTCTGCTCGACGACCCGGCCCTGGTCGATCGAATCCTGCACGCTGGCCACGATCAGGCGCGCGCCGAGCTCGGCAGTACGCCGGTCGCGGAACTCGATGACCTCGTCGAAGTTGTGGCCGGTGTCGACGTGCATGAGCGGGAACGGGATGGGTGCGGGCCAGAACGCCTTCTCCGCGATGCGGAGCATGACGATCGAGTCTTTGCCCCCGGAGAAGAGCAGACATGGGCGCTCGAACTCGGCGGCCACCTCACGCATGATGTGGATGGCCTCTGCCTCGAGCACGTCGAGCTGCGACGTCGTGTAGTCGCGCTGGAGCATGGGAGCTTCCTCCGGAGGTTCAGCGGTGCAGGTCCCGGATGCCGGCGAGCAGGGATGGCGCCAGCTCCGGTAGGGAAACCAGGATATCGGGTAGAGACGGGTCGGCTTGGTTGTACCGCAGCTCCGAGCCGTCGATGCGGCTCGCGTGAACCCCTTCGGCCAGGGCGACGGCGACCGGCGCGGCGGAATCCCACTCGTACTGGCCTCCGGCGTGTACGTACGCCTCGACGTCGCCGGTGAGCACCGCCGCCATCTTCGCCCCCGCCGACCCCATCGGCACGAGGTCGGCGCCGACCAGGTAGGCCAGCTTCTTGACGAACTCGGGCGGCCGCGTGCGGCTCACCGCGATGCGGAAACGGCCCTTCTCGTGGGCGGGCGGCTTGGGCGGGTCGGCGGTCGTCAGCGTACGGCCCTGCGCGGGCAACGCCACGGCGCCGGCGGTGAGCCTGCCGCGCTCCCAGAGCGCCACATGCACGGCCCAGTCCGACCGCCCCTCATCGAAGCCTCCTCGCCGCTCTGTGTCGACGGTCGCGCTCCCCACGGGCCCTGCCCGCTCCGAGAACTCGCGGGTGCCGTCCAGGGGATCAACGATCCACACCCGGTCGGCGGTGAGGCGGCGCGGGTCGAGCCGCTCCTCACGGGTGGCCTCCTCCGACAGCACGCAGTCGCTCGGCCGCAGCCTGGACAGCGACTCCATCAGCAGAAGGTGGGCGGCGCGATCGCCCTCGGCCCGCAGCGCGGCCGGGTCGTCGAACCCGGTGCGCTCGCGGATCCTCATCAGCCGCTCACCGGCCTCGGTGGCCAGGTCAGCGGCGAGGGCGTGATCGTCGCGAATCGTCATCAATAAGCTCCTTGCCCGCGGGCGACGGCCGACCAAGTCTTCCACAGGATCTGGAGGTCCAGGGTGAGGGACCAATTCTCCACGTAACGCAGGTCTAGACGGACGGATTCCTCCCACGATAGGTCAGATCTACCGTTGACCTGCCACAGCCCGGTCAGCCCAGGGCGTACGAGGAGTCGTCTGCGCACGTCGTCACCGTAGCGCGCCACCTCCTCGGGCAGCGGCGGGCGGGGGCCGACGAGCGACATGTGCCCGCGTACGACGTTGATGAGCTGGGGCAGCTCGTCGAGCGAGTGGCGGCGCATCAGCGCGCCGAGCGGCGTGACCCGCGGATCGTTGCGCATCTTGAACAGCACGCCGTCCCTGTCGCTGACCAGGGTGATCTTCTGCCGCTCTGACCCGCGCCTCATGGTGCGGAACTTCACGATGGTGAACAGCCTGCCGCCCTTGCCCACCCGGGTCTGCCGGAAGAGCGCGGGCCCGGGGCTCGTCACGCGGACGGCGACCGCCAGCGCCACCAGCACGGGGGCCAGCAGGACGAGCAGCGCGACGGCGACCAGCCGGTCGAAGACGTTCTTGACCAGTTGCCTCGCCCCGGTGAGCTCGGGGTGCTCCACGTGCAGCAGCGGCAGCCCGGCGACGGGCCTGATCGTGGTACGCGGGCCGGCGACGTCCATCAGCGCCGGCGCGACCACGAGCTCGGTGTGGGTGCGCTCCAGCCGCCAGGCCAGCCGCCGCAGCGCCTGGCCGTCCATCTCGGGGCAGGCGAGCACGGCCACGGTGTCGGCGGTGTACTGGCCGACGGCGATCGGCACGTCGCTGAGGTCGCCGGCGACCGGCACCTCGCCGACGTGCTCACCGGCCTGGCCGCCGGGCAGGCAGGCGGCCACGACGTCCATGCCGTGGTGGCGTTCCCTGCGGAACAGGCGTACCAGCTCGGCGATCGCGATCGGGTGGCCGACCGCGACCACGCGGCGCATGCACTCGCCCGCCGCCCTGCGCCGGTGCAGTGAGCGCCGCAGGGCGTACCGGAGCACGAGGGTGAAGAAGGTGACCAAGGGCAGCGCCAGCACGACGTAGCCGCGGGCGACGTCGGTCTTGGTCACGTACGAGCCGATGGCGGTGCCCGCGGTCAGCGCCACGCCCGCCTGCAGGATCCTGCGGAACTCCTCGGAGCCGACGCCCAGCATGCGCGGCTCGTAGGCCCGGTTGAGCGCCACCGCGCAGCACCACACCATCGGCAGCGCGAGGCTGACCAGAAGGTATGGCAGCACGTACGGGGTGAGCCCGCCGAACCTGACCGTGAAGGCGATCGCGGCCGCGGCTCCCGCCCCGCACAGGTCGGCCAGCACGACACGCAGCCGGTAGGAGCGCACCCAGGAGGGCACGCGGGGCCCGGCCCCCCAGGAGACAGCATGGCCGTTTCCGGCGACGGCCATGAGCCCTTCACCGCGCACACACGCCTCCCCGGTGACCATTCCCGTACGGACAGTCACAGATCGTAGCGGCGGCGAGCCGGCGCAACCGGCGAACGACTCTATGCGACGATCAGCGAGGTGGGCCGGAAATGTGCAGATCAGCCCGGTGGAAGTCGTTCTGGGTGGCGTCGAGGCCGCGGGTCATCAGCGACTCCACGACGTCGGCCGCCCGGTCGACGAGGAAGGGCAGGTCCTTGCGCTCGGCGGTGGCGAAGTCTCTGAGCACGTAGGCGGCAGGGTCCATGCGGCCGGGCGGGCGGCCGATGCCGAAACGCACCCGGAGGTAGTCGCGGGTGCCGAGCACCTTGGTGATCGACTTGAGCCCGTTGTGGCCGTTGTCGCCGCCGCCGAGCTTCGCCCGCAGCGCGCCGTAGGGGACGTCGAGCTCGTCGTGGACGACGATCAGCCGCTCCGGGCCGATCTTGTAGAAGTCGGAGAGCGCCTTGACGGGCCCGCCGGAGAGGTTCATGTAGGTCAGGGGCTTGGCGAGGATGGCCTCGCGGGTCTCGCAGACCTCGGCCCGGCTCTTGTGCGCCTTGAACCGCCCGCCGGCCCTCGCGGCCAGCTCGTCGAGCACCATGAAGCCCGCATTGTGCCGGTTGCCCGCGTATTCGGGCCCCGGATTGCCCAGCCCGGCGATCAGCCAGCGATCCATGTGATCCCCTCGTAGCGCGACGGGGCGGCTCGCGCGAAGCCGCCCCGCCGTCTGGACGATCCGTTATTCGGCGGAGTCCTCGGCGCCCTCAGCAGCCTCGGCGGCCTCGCCCTCGGCGCCCTCAGCCGGCGCCTCGGTCGGCTTGTTGATGACGTGGAGGATCACGGCGTCGGCGTCGGCGGCCAGCGTGGAGCCCTGCGGGAGCGAGAGGTCGCCGGCGGTGATCACGCGGCCCACCTCCAGGCCCTCGACGTCGACCTCGACGCCGGTCGGGATGTGGGTGGCCTCGGCCTCGACGGCGATGGAGACGAGCTGCTGGTCGAGCAGGCCGTCGGGGTGCACGTCGCCGACCGTGGTGACCGGGATCTCGACGGTGACCTTCTCGCCGCTCTTGACCAGGAGCAGGTCGACGTGCTCGACGAAGCCCTTGATCGGGTCGCGCTGCACGCCCTTCGGCAACGCGAGGTCGTTGATGCCTTCACCCTCGAGGCGGATGAGCACGTTGGGCGTGCGCAGCGCCAGCAGCACCTCGTGGCCGGGCAGGGTCAGGTGCTGGGTGTCGGTGCCGTGCCCGTAGAGAACGGCGGGCACCTTGTCCGCGCGACGGATCTTGCGGGCGGCGCCCTTGCCGAACGCGGTGCGCTGCTCGGCGGCGATACGTACTTCAGACACGACATCTCCTAGGGATGCATAAGAATCGGATCGATGAGCGCTCCCCCTCACCCGCCCTAGCGGAAGGCGTTACGAGCGCAACCCTCATAGTCTACTTGTTCAGGTGTCGCCCTCGAACAAGCTCGTGACGGAGCCGTCTTTGAAGATCTCGCTGATCGCGCGGGCGATCAGTGGGGCGATCGTCAGGACGGTCAGCTTGTCGAACCTGTTGGCGGGCGTCAGCGGCAGCGTGTTGGTGACGATCACCTCGCTGATGCGGGAGTTCTTCAACCGGTCGACCGCCGGGTCGGAGAAGACCGCGTGGGTGGCGGCGGCGATGACGTTGGTGGCGCCCTGCTCATAGAGGGCGTCGGCGGCCTTGCAGATCGTGCCCGCGGTGTCGATCATGTCGTCGATCAGCACACAGGTGCGGCCGCGTACGGTGCCGACGACCTCGTTGACCTTGACCGAGTTGGCCACGTCGAGGTCGCGCCGCTTGTGGATGAACGCCAGCGGCGTGCCGAGCGTGTCGGCCCAGCGCTCCGACAGGCGGACGCGGCCGGTGTCGGGCGAGACGATGGTGGTGTTGGCCAGGTCGAGTTTGTTCTTGAGGTAGTTCTCCAGCACCGGCATGGCGAACAGGTGGTCGACAGGACCGTCGAAGAAACCCTGGATCTGCGAGGTGTGCAGGTCGATCGACATGAGGCGGTCGGCGCCCGCGGTCTTGAACAGGTCGGCCATCAGCCTGGCCGTGATGGGCTCGCGGCCGCGGCCCTTCTTGTCCTGGCGGGCATAGCCGAAGAACGGCATGACCACGGTGATGCGCTTGGCGGAGGCCCGCTTCAGCGCGTCGACCATGATGAGCTGTTCCATGATCCACTTGTTGATGGGCCCGGTGTGGCTCTGGATGACGAAGGCGTCACAGCCGCGTACGGACTCGAGGTAGCGGGCGTAGATCTCGCCGTTGGCGAAGTCGATGAGTTTGGTCGGAGTGAGGGAGACGCCGACGTGGTCGGCCACCTCTTCGGCCAGTTCGGGGTAGGCCCGGCCGGAGAAGAGCATGAGATTCTTCTCGCCCGGCTGCTTGATGCTGGTCATGAGACCCCCTTCGTCGGTCTCACGACCTCGGTGCTGTACTGCTCGATGACCTCGGCAAGCTCGGTCATGCCTCTTTCTCCTGATCACGTTCGGCCAGCGCCCGCTGGGCGGCCGCGGCCGACTTGGTGCTCGCGCGCCTGCGCAGGACCCACTTCTCGATGTTGCGTTGCCGGGCTCGCGCCACGCCGATCGCGCCCGGCGGGACGTCGTCGTTGATCACAGAGCCCGCCGCCGTGTAGGCGCCGTCGCCGACGGTCACGGGGGCGATGAGCATGGTGTCGCAGCCGACGAACGCGCCGTCGCGCACGGTGGTGTGGTGTTTGTCGACCCCGTCGTAGTTGACGAAGACGGTGGAGGCGCCGATGTTGACGTCGTCGCCGATGGTGGCGTCGCCGGCGTAGGACAGGTGCGGCACTTTGGAACGCTCGCCGACCTTGGTGTTCTTCATCTCGACGAATGTGCCTGCTTTGGACTTGCGGCCGATCACCGTGCCGGGGCGGAGGTAGGCGTAGGGGCCGACGCTGGCCTGCGGGCCGATCTCGGCGTGGTCGCAGACCGCGTTGCGGACGATCGCGCCGGCCCCGACCAGGGTGGCGGTGAGCGTGGTGGCGGGGCCGACCTCGGCGCCGGCCTCGATGACGGTGTCGCCGTGGAGCTGGGTGCCCGGGTGGACAACCGCGTCGGGGGCGATGCGCACGCTCACGTCGATCCAGGTGCTGGCGGGGTCGATGACCGTGACGCCGGCACGCATGTGGGCCTCCAGCAGGCGTCGGTTGAGCACCTGCCGGGCGGCGGCCAGCTGGACACGGTCGTTGACGCCCTCGACCTCGACGAAGTCACCGGCCACGCAGGCGCCGACGCGGTGGCCGTCGCCGCGCAGGATGGCCAGCACGTCGGTGAGGTATTCCTCACCCTGGGCGTTGTCGGCGGACACCCGCTTGACGGCGTCGGCCAGCAGCTCGCCGTCGAAGGCGTAGATGCCGGAGTTCATCTCCTTGACGGCGCGCTGCCCGGCGTCGGCGTCCTTCTCCTCGACGATCTCCAGCACGGCGCCGGACTCGTCGCGGATGATCCGCCCGTAGCCGGTCGGGTCGGGCACCTCGGCCGTCAGCACGGTGACCGCGTTGCCGTCGGCGTCGTGCCGTTGGAGCAGCGTGGCGAGCGTCTGAGGGCGCAGCAGCGGCACGTCGCCGTAGGTCACGAGGACCGTGCCGGAGATCGTGCCGACCTCCTCGAGCACGGTGCGTACGGCGTGGCCGGTGCCGCGCTGCTCGTTCTGGACGACGGCGCGAGCGTCGGGGCTGGTCGCCGCGAGATGGTCGCGCATGCGTTCGAGCGCGTGGCCGATGACCACGATGAGCCGCTCAGGGCCGAGGTCACGGGCGGCGGCGAGCATGTGGTCGAGCAGCGCGCGGCCGCACAACTCGTGCAGGACTTTCGGGGTCTGGCTTTTCATCCTGGTGCCCTCGCCCGCGGCGAGGACGATGACGGCTGCCGGGCGCGGCACACTCACGGACTGAGGCTCCCTGTGGCTGGACGAATCAGGGTTTGTACGGTGCGGCTACCGCACCGACACCCTCCCGACACCGTGAGGATACCTGGCCTCAGCCAGGACACTCAGCGGGGGATCACCTCAAAGCTCCCGGAAGAGGACTCGAACCCCTACAAAGTGGACCAAAACCACTTGTCCTGCCGATTAGACGATCCGGGACAGATCGGACACGTGGCGTCCGACACATCCCTACGATACCGAGCCCACGCGTGCGCGCGCGCCCGTAATCACGCCCCGGCTCCGTGTGGCGGGTGATCCGCCCAGGTAGAGCGGCAGTACGGCTACGCCCAGCCTTAACAGTCCGCCCGAAAAGACGCAAGGCATGAACCCCACCCACCTTGCCCACCGGAACGTCACCTTCACCATATTCCAGGCTTAGGTCTTCCTTACTTACGATGGCGTAGGTTACGGTTGCGTAGCCGGACATTCGTCCTCATACAGGCCATTGGAGGTCGCCCATGACCGTTACCGCCGAACGTTCGTCCCCTGCCCCGAAGCCGGACTTCGAACCAGAGCCACGGTCGAAGACCGAGCTCGTCACCTTCGCCCTCGTCGTCGGGCTGCCCATCGTCGCGATCGCGGCGGCGGTACCGCTGGCCTGGGGATGGGGCCTCGGCTGGACGGACATCGCGATCGCCTTCGTCTTCTACGTCGTCTCCGGGCTCGGCGTCACCGTCGGCCTGCACCGCTACTTCACCCACGGCTCGTTCAAGGCCAAGCGGCCGCTGAAGATCGCGCTGGGCATCGCCGGCAGCCTGTCGCTGGAGATGTCGGTGCTCGACTGGGTGGCCACCCACCGCAAGCACCACAAGTTCTCCGACAAGGAGGGCGACCCGCACTCGCCGTGGCGCTTCGGCCCCGGCTTCAAGAACATGACCAAGGGCCTGCTCTACGCCCACATGGGCTGGCTGTTCGAGAGCGAGCGCACCAACAGGGAGAAGTACGCTCCCGACCTGTGCAAGGACCCCGACGTCATCAAGCTGCACAAGTGGTTCCCGCCGCTGGCCCTGGTCTCGATCCTGCTGCCCGGCCTGCTCGGCCTGCTCCTCACCTGGTCCTGGCAGGGCGCGCTGACCGCGCTGTTCTGGGGGTCGCTCGTCCGCATCGGCCTGCTCCACCACGTGACCTGGTCCATCAACTCCATCTGCCACGTCTTCGGCGAGGAGGACTTCCAGGTGCGCGACAAGTCGCGCAACGTGTGGTGGCTGGCGATCCCGTCGTTCGGCGAGTCGTGGCACAACCTGCACCACTCCGACCCGACCTGCGCCAGGCACGGCGCGCTCAAGGGCCAGATCGACCTGAGCGCCGGCCTGATCCGCATCTTCGAGCGGCTGGGCTGGGTGTACGCTGTCCGCTGGCCGAACCCGGAGCGGCTGGCGGCGAAACGCATTGGCTGACGCCGATCCGCCGGAAGGCGGCCACACTGCCGTGGCCGTCATTATGGAGACCGTGACGGAACCCCGATCCCGCAGACGCATGTCCGGTAGCGAGCGACGAGAGCAGCTGATCCGCATCAGCCGTGCGCTTTTCGCGGAGAAGGGGTTCGACGGGACCTCTATCGAGGAGATCGCCGCTACGGCGCAGGTCTCGAAGCCCGTGGTCTACGAACATTTCGGCGGCAAGGAAGGCGTCTACGCGGTCGTGGTCGACCGCGAGATGCAGAAGCTGCTCACCATGATCACCGAAGCCCTCGCCGCCTCCCACTCCCTCATCAAGCTGGAGCGGGCCGCACTGGCCCTGCTGCAGTACATCGAGGAGAGCAGCGAGGGCTTTCGCATCCTGGTGCGCGACTCCCACGCCGCTTCCGGCACGGGCACGTTCGCGAGCCTCATCAGTGAGATCGCGAGCCAGGTGGAGGACGTCCTGGCCGACGAGTTCGCCGCCCGCGGCTACGAGCCCACGCTCGCGCCGATGTACGCGCAGATGCTGGTCGGCATGGTGGCCCTGACCGGGCAGTGGTGGCTCGACGTACGCAAGCCGGGACGCGAGGAGGTCGCCGCCCACCTGGTCAACCTGGCGTGGAACGGTCTGACGGGGCTCAATCCCAGCCCGGCCATCAGCCTCACGACCCGCGAACTGACGCCGCCGGCCAAACCGCGCACTGGGGACAAAGGACTGCGTGAGCTGGAGAAGGCCCGCGAGAAGGAGCTCAAGGAGGCCGAGAAGCTGCGCCAGCGCGAGCTCAAAGAGGCCGAGAAGGCCAGGGTGCGGGAGCTGAAGGAGCGCGAGCGGCTGCTGAAGGAGGCCGAGAAGGCCCGCGAGCGCGAGGAGAAGATCCGCCAGCGGGAGGCCCGGCTGGCCGAGCGCGCCGCGCGTCTAGGTCAGGTAGATCATCAGGAGTGAACCTTGAACCCGCAGGTCATGCCGGGTGACGATGAGGTTGAGCGGCGCTGGCCGACGAGGGTGAGCCGTTGCGACGACGTTAACGTTCTGTTCAACCAATCGGGGCAATATACGCCATATGTCCGCGGAAGCGTTTTCCCCCGCCAACGACCTGCCCCTCCCCCAAGAACGATTTCTCAACCGCGAGGAGAGCTGGCTCCAGTTCAACGAGCGGGTGCTCGAACTGGCCGAGGACGCCTCGCTGCCGCTGCTCGAACGGGTGCGTTTCCTCGCGATCTTCGCCAGCAACCTCGACGAGTTCTTCCGCGTACGGGTGGCGGGGCTGAAGCGGCGCATGGCCACCGGCCTGCTGCTGCGGACCAAGAGCGGGCTCAAGCCCCGTGAAGAGCTGGCCAGGATCGGCACGGTCGCCGACGAGCTGGCCAGGCGGCACGCGACGGCCTTCCACCACCACCTCCTCCCCCAGCTCGCGAGCGAGGGCATCGAGATCGTCAGGTGGGACGACCTGGGCCGGGAGGAACGTACGGAGCTGCGCAAGCTCTTCAGGGAGCGGATCCGGCCGGTGCTGACGCCGCTGGCCGTCGACCCCGCCCACCCCTTTCCCTATATTTCGGGGCTCAGCCTGAATCTGGCCGTGCTGGTGCGCAACCCGTCGACCGATCACACGGTGTTCGCGCGGGTCAAGGTGCCTTCGCAGCTGCCGAGGTTCGTGCCCGCGTCCAAGGACAGGTTCGTGCCGCTGGAGGACGTCATCGCGGCGCACCTCGGCCAGCTCTTCAAGGGCATGGAGATTCTTCAGCACCACGTCTTCCGCGTGACCAGGAACGAGGACCTCGACGTGGACGAGGACGTCACGGAGAACCTCATGCAGGCGCTGGAGAAGGAGCTGCTCAAGCGGCGTTTCGGCCCGCCTGTGCGGCTGGAGGTCGAGAACACGATCACGCCCGAGGTGCTGGCGCCGCTCGTGGAGGAGCTGGAGCTGGCGCCGCACGAGATCTACCGCCTGCCGGGGCCGCTCGACCTGACCGGCCTGCACGCCATCGCCGACCTCGACCGCGGCGAGCTCGGCTACCGGCCGTTCGTGCCGGCGGAGGTGATCAACGCCGAGGACGACATCTTCTCGATCCTGCGCGAGCGCGACCTGCTGCTGCACCACCCGTACGACTCGTTCGCCACCAGCGTGCAACGTTTCATCGAGGTGGCCGCGGCCGACCCCCGCGTCCTGGCGATCAAGCAGACCCTCTACCGCACCAGCGGCGAGTCGCCCATCGTGGACGCGCTCATCGACGCGGCCGAGGCGGGCAAGCAGGTCGTGGTGGTCGTGGAGATCAAGGCCCGCTTCGACGAGCACGCCAACATTTCCTGGGCGCGCAAGCTCGAACGCGCCGGCTGCCACGTCGTCTACGGCGTGGTCGGGCTGAAGACGCACTGCAAGCTGGCGCTGGTGATCCGCCAGGAGATCTCGGGCGAGCTGCGCCGCTACTGCCACATCGGCACCGGTAACTACAACCCCAAGACCGCCCGCCAGTACGAGGACTTCGGCCTGCTCACCGCGGACCCGCTGGTCGGCGAGGACGTGACCGACCTGTTCATCCACCTGACCGGCTACTCCAACCACTCCGCCTACCGGCGGCTGCTGGTCGCCCCCCACTCCATGCGCAGCGGGCTGCTGGCCAGGATCGAGCGGGAGATCGCCCATCAGCAGGCCGGCCGCCCGGCCAGGATCAGGATCAAGACGAACTCACTGGTGGACGAGCCGATCATCGACGCGCTCTACCGGGCGTCCAGGGCCGGCGTGCCGGTGGACCTGTGGGTGCGGGGCATCTGCACGCTCCGGCCAGGCATCCCCAACCTGTCCGAAAATATCCGCGTAAGGTCGGTCTTGGGGCGCTTTTTGGAGCACTCCAGGGTGTACGAGTTCGGCCTGGGACGGCGGCCCGAGCTCTGGATCGGCAGCGCCGACCTGATGCGCAGGAACCTCGACCGCCGCGTCGAAGCCCTGGTCAAGGTGACGTCGCAGCAGCACAAGACGTACCTCGTCGAGCTGATGGACCGGGCCATGGCCGAGACGACCAACGCGTGGTGGCTCGGCTCCGACGGCTCCTGGGTCCGCCACCCGGGCGAGGACCTGCAGAGCCACCTCGTCGGCACCCGGCGCTGGAGGACTGTTGATGACTGACCTGCTCCGCGCGGCCGGAGCCGTGGTCTGGCGGGGTGGGCAGAGCCGCCCCCACGTGGCCGTCGTCCACCGTCCCGCCTACGACGACTGGACCTTCCCCAAGGGCAAGCTCAAGTCCGGCGAGCACGTGATCGCCGCCGCCCTGCGCGAGGTGCGTGAGGAGACCGGCATGACCATCGTGCTCGGCCGCGCGCTGCCGCCCGTCCACTACCTCAGCTCCGAGCGGCTCAAGCGGGTCGACTACTGGGTGGGCAGGGCGGTCTCCGACGACGGGTTCGTGCCCGGGGACGAGGTGGACGAGCTGCGCTGGCTGCCGGTGGACGAGGCCAGGCGGCTGCTGACGTACGAGTGGGACGCCGGACTGCTGCGGGCGCTATCCGCGGCGCCGCTCGCGACCACGCCCCTCGTGCTCGTCCGGCACGGCTCGGCGGGCTCAAGGAACGAGTGGCAGGGTGAGGACGCCGAACGGCCGCTCGACGCCACCGGGCGTGCGCACGCGGCGAACCTGGCCCGCGTGCTGCCCGCGTACCGGCCCGAGGTGCTCGTGAGCTCCCCCAGCGCCCGGTGCGTCCAGACCCTGGAGCCGTACCTCGCCGCGATGCCGCACGAAGC
Source organism: Nonomuraea sp. K271 (assembly GCF_009908215.1). Classification (NCBI taxonomy): domain Bacteria; kingdom Bacillati; phylum Actinomycetota; class Actinomycetes; order Streptosporangiales; family Streptosporangiaceae; genus Nonomuraea; species Nonomuraea sp. K271. The sequence goes on from NZ_JAAAHR010000022.1 coordinate 81,886, forward strand.
CGGCGGGACCGGGACGCGGGCCGGCGCGGGGATCCGGATCGAGCCGCTGCTCAGCGAGGAGGGCCAGGATCCGCGCAAGACCCCCGCCCTGGTCGGCGACCTCGCGCTGCCCGCGGCGGTGTGCAGCCACGGCAAGGTGCTGCCGGAACTGGTCGAGGCGCTCAGTGGCAGGAGCATGCACCTGCGCAAGGGCGCCTTCGCCGTGCTGCACCGCGCCGGCGGGCACGTCGTCAGCACCGAGCGTTACCCGGCGTGAGAGTGGCCGCTTGGCCCGCCCCATTGCTGCGGACAGATCGTCACACGATCTGGTCGACCGCTTCGACGGTCTCCGCCCAGACCTTGGGGAACTCGGCGTGCGCCCGGTCGGCCGCGCTGCGCTCGATCCCCACGAGCACCCCGTACGTGAAGGTGTCCTCGCCGGCCTGGCGGGCGTTCTCGGCCTCCTTCGTCAAGGTCTCCTGCGCGACCACGCCGTCCTGGTGCGTCCCCAGGATCTCCTGGATGCCCTCGGCGAGTTCGGCGAGCCTGCCCATGCCGGCGCCCAGCGTCGGTTTGAGTGCTTCGGCGGTGTACCGAGCGCGTTTGGCCGCCTTGCGCACGTCGTGCATGGCGATCTCGCGGCGTTCGGGGTCCTCGATGGCCTGGGCGGTGTCGTACGCCCTCGTCACCCGGTCCCAGCCGGCCGCCGCGATGGCGCTCAGTCGCTCCTGCGCGGACTTGGCCGCGGCCTTGCCCAGTTTCGGGGCGGAGATGAGGGAGTCGAGCGCGTTGAGGAGCGTGTAGTAGCGTTCGCCGCTGAGCGCGTCCTTGATGCGTACGTACGCCTCCTGCTCGCGTTCGAGCAGATCCGTGCCGAGCCGCGCCTGGATGGGGCCCGTGACCAGTTCGGGGGCCAGCCCGTTCAGCGCCCCGCCGAACCTGGCCCTGATGACCTCCAGGTCGCGGGCCTCACCGAGAACGGCGCCGAGCCAGCGCAGCTCGTCCTGGAGCCGGTCGGTGTCCTTCACGACCGTCCTGAACGCCTTGAGCGCGCTGCGCATCCTGCGGGCGGCCACCCGCATCTGGTGCACGGCGTCCTCCTCGGTCCTGCGCACGCGGGGGTCCTGCGAGAGGAGGGCTGCCACCTGGCCGGCCAGGTACGCGATGACGATGTCGCCGGCGGTGCCCGGCTGGGTGGGGGCCTTGGGG